>RFJM01000030.1 GCA_003694905.1 Caldilineae bacterium | reverse complement strand
CTTGGCCAGACCGATCACCGCCTCCAGGCCCAGGCCACCTCCGCCTACCAGACCGGCGATAATCACCATCGCCAGCACCATCATCACCGTCTGATTCACCCCCATCATCAACGACGGCAAAGCCAGAGGCAGCTCCACCTTCAGCAAGACCTGCCAGGGAGTGGAGCCAAAAGCCCGCGCTGCCTCCAGCGTCTCCCGGTCCACCTGCCGGATACCGAGATTGGTCAGGCGGATGCCCGGCGGCAGAGCGTATAGCACCGAAGCAATAATCCCTGGAACCCGCCCCACATTGAACAACATGATCACCGGCACAAGATAGACGAAGGGTGGAATCGTCTGCAGAAAGTCGAGAACCGGGCGCAGGAGAGCCTCGAAGGTGTCGCTTTTGGCGGCAGCGATCCCGGTGGGAATGGCAATCACTACCGACAGCACCACCGCCACAAACACCTGACTCAGCGTATCCATGCTGTGCCCCCACATACTCAGCCAGCCCATGGCCAGCAGCCCGGCTGCAGACCAGAACGCGAGACGCCGCCCGCCGGCCGTCGCCGCTACCCCGGCTACCCCCAACACCATCAACGGCCAGGGGATCACACTCGTCAGCAGATCCCGCAGTGGCGAAAGCACATAGATCGTCAGAAAGTCGCTAAACGGCCCCGTCCCAAGACCGGAGTCCCCGATCTCATAGAGATTATCCCTCACCCAGCGCACCGCCGCGTCAATAGGCGCCTCGATGGGAATATGCCAGGCCTCGGGGAACGAGCGCAGATCCCAGACCCAACGCTGCAAGAGCGCCACGATCACCAGCAGCACCAGAAACACCAGCAGATGACCATGCCGTCGAACCGGCCCGGGCCAGATCTGCTTCCACCCATCCCATCGACTCGTACCGTATACCCGCGATCGGCGTTGCGACACATCCAGTCGGGCTGCTGCCTGACTGAGCCGATCCAACATGATCGCCATAAGCACGATAGCCAGGCCGGCCGCAAAGGCCTGGCCCACGCGTAAACGCTGCAATCCGACCAACACCTCCCGCCCCAGACCGCCTGCGCCGATCAGCGCCGCGATCACCACAATGCCCAGAGCCATCATGATCGTTTGATTCACTCCTGCCATAATCGTCGGCAGCGCCAGCGGAATCTGCACCTTGAACAGCAACTGGCGGGGCGTCGAGCCGAACGCTTCGGCCGCTTCCACCGTTGCACGCGGCACCTGTCGGATGCCCAGGTCCGTCAGTCGGATGGCCGGCGGCAGCGCATAGATCACCGTCGCTATCACACTTGGCACCCGCGCAATGCCGAAGAACAGCAGCACCGGGATCAGATAAACAAACGCAGGCATCGTCTGCATCGCATCCAGCAGAGGACGCAGCGCCGCCTCGAAGCGATCGTGTCGCGCTGCCAGGATCCCCAGCGGAATACCCATCGCCAGCGAGATCACAACCGATACCACCATCAGCGCCAGCGTTTGCAGGCTCTCCTGCCACAGCCCCAGCCACCCCATCAAGAACAGACTCCCCCCCGCAACAAAGCTCACACGCCAGCCTCCCAGTCGGTGCCCGAGCACCATAATCCCCCCTACCAACAAGGGCCAGGGCAGCCAGAGCAAGAAACGCTCGATGCGGCGAATGCTCCAATCGATGCCGTCGCTCAGTGGATCGAAGAACCACACAAACAACCAGTGGGTGTTGCGGTGTCCGATGACCCAACTGCGAAAATGGTCCACCGGCTCGCGCAGGTGCAGATTCCAGCTCTCCGGAAAACTGCCAACCTGCCACGGCCCCCACTTCAGCACAGCGAACAGCAACACAAACACCAGCAGAAAGAGCAGCGTCCGGTAGCGCCGCCACCACATCGACTCTGCCCGCGCTGCGACCGGAACCAGACGCGATGTCATCCTAGTCCACCTCCAGGCCGGCGAGCGCCAGCATCAACGAACGGCGCGTTACCATCCCCAGCAGATCCCCGTTCTCATTGCGCACCGCGATGCGCGATCCTCGCTCGGCTGCCAGCGCCACCATAGCTTGCAATGTCGTCTCCGGTCCCACGGCCGGACATCGGTCGGGCTGATCATCCGGCTCGGGGGCACGCATGATGGCCTGGGCCGTCACCACATGAGAATGCGGCACATCTTCGGTAAACTCGCGCACGTACTCATTCGCCGGATGCAGAATCACATCCTGAGGCGTCCCCATCTGCACGATCTCGCCATCCTTCATGATGGCCAGATAATCGGCAAGCTTGATGGCTTCCAGAAAGTCGTGCGTAATGAAGACAATCGTCTTCTGCAACTGACTCTGCAGTCCTATCAATTCATCCTGCATCTCCCGGCGGATGAGAGGATCCAGTGCGCTGAACGGCTCGTCGAAGAACAAGATCTCGGGGTCCACAGCCAGGGCTCGCGCCAGACCCACTCTCTGCTGCATCCCCCCGCTCAGCTCCCCCGGATAATGCTGCTCCCAGCCCTTCAGCCCTACGATCTCCAGCACCTCTTGTGCTCGAGCGTAGCGCTTGGCCTTATCCACCCCCTGCACCTCAAGCCCGAAGGCCACGTTATCGATAACTCGCCGGTGCGGAAACAGCCCGAAGTGCTGGAACACCATGGTCATCTTATGCCGGCGCAACTCGCGCAATTGCTTCTCTTCCAGCCGCAGCAGATCCTCCCCATCCAGCAAGACCTCCCCCGCAGTAGGCTGGATCAGCCTCGTCAGGCAGCGGACCAACGTGGACTTGCCGCTGCCCGACAGTCCCATGACCACGAAAGTCTCACCCTCGCGTACCTGAAACGAGACATCGCGCACCGCCAGGACATGCCCCGTTCGTTCCAGCACCTCCTCCTTGCTCCAGCCAGGGTCCAGAGATAGCAGGATACGTTTGGGATGGTCGCCGAAGATCTTCCAGACGCCCTTACAGACGATTTTCGGGGCGTGTTTGTGCATCACACGGACTCCCTATGGGGTGGAGGGTGGTGGACTCTAGCCACTTCAGCGCCCCAATTCGAAGGCGCGCTTGTAGACCTTGACGTACCCGTCATAGTCGATATCGCGAGGATTGCCCACGGTCTGGGGATCCTTACTTGCGAGTTCGGCCAGCAGCGGGATCTGGTCCTCGCTGAAGCCGAGAGCCTGCATCGTGGGTATCTCCACATCCTCCGTAAGCCGATAAACCGCTTCCACTGCCGCTTCGGCCGCCTCCCACACGCTCAGGCCCTGGACATCCTCTCCCAACGCCTGCGCGATACGCGCAAACTTCTCCGGCTCACCCATGTAGTTATACTCCATCACAGGCCCCAGAAGTCGCGCCGTCAGCGCTCCATGGGGTGCGTCCACAACCCCGCCCGCCGTCTGGCTCATGGCATGGGCGGCACCCGCGCTGTCCGTACCGTAGGCCAGCCCGCCGAGCATGGCTGCCATGCTCATCTTGTAGCGGGCTTCCTTGTTATGGCCCTGGGCAAAGGCCACCCGCAGATAACGCCCGACATACTCCATGGCCAGCAATGCCACGGCGTCCGTAAACGCCTGGGCATAGGCCATGGTGTAGCACTCAATCGCATGGGCCAGTGCATCCATGCCCGTCCCCGCCGTGACGTGTGCCGGTAGATTGATGGTCAGCAGAGGATCGATAAGCGCGACCCGCGCCGCGATCAGAGGCGTACCGCCGATGTTGAACTTGATATGACGCTCCGGATCGGTAATCACAGCCCAGAGCGTCGCCTCGCTGCCCGTGCCGGCAGTGGTGGGGACGGCAATCAGGGGCGGGATGGGTTTGGTGATGGGGTTGGGATCGGCCCACTCGTAGTCGACGGCCGAACCACCGTGCACAACCACCACACCGATGGCCTTAGCCGTGTCCATCGAACTTCCACCCCCCAGACCGATCAGACCATCACACCCTTCTTCCCGATACACCTGCGCCCCGCGATCCACCAGCGCTACCGGTGGATTGGCCACCACTTCATCGAACTGCACAAAGCTCACCCCACCTTGTTTTAGAATGCGGCCGGCTTCTCCGGCAATGCCGGCCTGGACCAGCCCCTGGTCGGTGACGAGCAGGGGGCGTTTCAGGCCCAGCGCCTTGACCTCGTCTGCGAGATTCTCCAGGGCGCCCAGCCCGTGCTTGAATGCAGTCGGCGTTTGATAGGCTTGCAGTGGAACCATCGTTGCTTCCTCGTAGAACGGTATGGCGGATGAACTGTGCCGGCCCTGCCGGCAGCGACCGATGCGCCGAGACCGATACCACCTGCTCCGACCTCTCCTTGCGGAGAATACCCGGTGCGTCCGGCTTCGGCCACCCCATTATAACGACCCCGACGCTTCCACGAAAATCAGCTACCCCCGCAGGTGTGCCTGCCCTCGTCATAGCCGTCCCCATGTCCGCGCGGCGTGCCGTCCCCACCAGATCGGCCCCTCGCGACCTCCGGCCCCCACAGCAAAAGGGGCCGGTCATCGACCGACCCCTTTCGCCAGGAGAGAGGAGGTGCTAGCACGTGTCAACGTGATGTCGCCGGTAGGAAGATCTGATGGCTGAGCGTCACCCCGCTGATGCGGGTAGCTACCAGCTGGCCGTTGGCGCTGTAGCTATTGACCAGAGCATAGTTGCCCACCGTCAGAGCGCCGCCCAGATCGTTCAGATCCGTCGCGGGCGTGACGAGATAGCTCTTGCCGCCGATGATCCACACCGCGGTGCTGGCATCCAGGCGCAAGGCACCCGCCACGGCATTGCTTTCCACTCGACCGAAGTCATCGTTGGGGCCGGCGCCCGGTGGCACGTGGGTCTCGATCTTGGTCATGTGATTCACGCCACCCGACTGCGTGTATTCGACTTCCACAAAGGCACCAATGGCAAGCAAACCATGGCTCTCTTGGAACTGGGTGGTAACATCGGCCGTAAGAGTGACACCGTTGACCACCCATTGTCCCACGAAACCGGGCGAGGGCATCTGCTCGACAAAACCGTACAGTTTGAAGTGATTCGGATCGGTCGAGCCACCGGTCTCGCTGGTCGTCTCGATCTTGGTGGCGACGCGCTGGCCCGCATTGTTGGTGTAGTACCGCACCTTCACATTGGCGCCCACGCTGAAGGCACCGTGTTCTTGCTCGAAGCGGGTGGCGGCGTCCGCGATGTAGTCGATACCACCGATGGTCCAGGTACCCTGCAAGCCACCGGAAGGCATGGCATCCACGCGCCCGTAAGCATGGCCTTCATGGCCTTCGTGGCCTTCGCCGTGGCCGCCGTCTTGCCCACCTTCGGTATCATACTTCGTCTCGATCTTGATGGCATGGTTGACATTGTTGGCATCGGTGTAGAACTTCACTTCGACCAACACGCCGACGGCGAAGGAGACACGCTCCTGCTCGAACACCGTGCTGGCATCTGCCACGAACGTCATGCCGCCGATCTGCCACTGGCCGATGAGCCCCTGGGGGAAGCTGTTAATGATGCCGTACATCTCGCCGTGGTACTCGCCACCACCGCCGGAACCACCGGAACCGCCGCTGCACTTATAGTCGTGCTCAGTCGCGATCTTGGTGGCCTGCCGGGGCGTACCGCTGATATACTCCACCTCGACACAGGCCCCTACGGCAAAGGCGCCATGCTCCTGCTCGAAGCGGGTGGCAGCGCTGGCGGTGTAGCTCACACCGTCGATCACCCAGGTGCCCACGAAACCGCCCGCCGGCATGCT
>RFJM01000259.1 GCA_003694905.1 Caldilineae bacterium | reverse complement strand
TCGCCGCGGGCAAGGGCGGCCAGGGCTTGCACGGCCACGGCCGGTGGCAGGGCCAGTTCGCCGCGGCCCACTGCGATCAGGGCACGGGCCAGATCGGATACTTCGGCGTCGTGCGCGATGCAGCCTGTGGCACCGGCCCGCAGCAGGGGCAGAATCTGCGAGAGATCGTAAGCGGGGAGCAAAAAGAGCAGCCCTGCTTGAGGACTACTCTTACGTAAGGCTGCAACCAGGTCGGGGCCGGGGTGCCG
Source organism: Caldilineae bacterium (assembly GCA_003694905.1). Lineage (GTDB taxonomy): Bacteria > Chloroflexota > Anaerolineae > J102 > J102 > J102. Next base: position 2,296 of record RFJM01000259.1, on the reverse strand, counting down.
TACATCGACCAGGATGGCCGAACCGGAGGATAGGAGCGGCACCCCGGCGGGTTCGTGGGCCCGGCCCACCACGGTCAGTTGGGGCTGATCATGCAGCAGGGCCTGCCAGGCTGCGGCGTGCAGGACCGAATCGCTGAAGATGAAGACGCGGGTGGTACCGGGCATAGAGAATTGGAGGTCAGGCTGTTACCTGGTGACAAGCTCGTTGCCGGCGGCCTTCCAGGCGTTCATGCCGCCGTCGAGTTCCAGTATATTGGTGTAGCCCAGCGAGACGAGCTTCTTGGCCGCCACCGTGCTCATGGCACCGCTGCGGCAGTAGACGACGATGGGGGCATCCTTGTCTGGCAACTGGCTCAGGTTCTGTTCAATCTGATCGTAGGGGATCTCCAGATCGGTTTGGGGGATGTCGCCGGCGTAAGGGATATGCACGTTGACCAGGGTGAAGTCCTTGTTGGGCAGCATGGCGGCCAGCTGGTCGACGCTGATGTCGACGTAGCCGTCGGCGTTTTTTGACAGGCTGCCGATGTCCGGAGCTTCGGCCGGAGCCGAGGGTTGGCTCTTCCCAGAACAGGCAGCCACGGCGACGGCCAGGACGAGGAGAATGCCGAGGTAAAGGAATCGTTTGCTTTGCATGATAATGCTCCTGGAAATGTGATCTTGGCAAGTTTGGGGTGCGGGATAGGAACCCGATACAACAGTCTATCTTGCATGTATGACAGGGACTTGAAGGAACTGTGACGAAATCATGAAGAATGGCCGGCCAGGGACGTGTGCCGTGCAGACATGCGCACGAAAGTGGCAGGGCAATTGTCGCGGGCTTGCAGCCCTTTTTTGCGACACGCAATGCGGCCATACGCCATCTGGCGCGTTTCACCGGGTCGCGTGTGTGCTAAACTGATGCTGCGATACGAAGTGTTTCGTATTTTTCCCCGGCTACACGTTCACGGAGGTTGATCCACTATGGAAGCCCCGTCTCCAACGGCCGCTGCAGGCCGCGACGCTTCCGATGCGGCCGAGAGATTCCGACGCCTGAAGGGGGAGGCGAGTTCCGGCAGCCGTCGCGCCGAACGCGCTGAGGCCTTGCTGCAACGCGCGCTACGCTTTGCGCCGCCGGAGACCGCCGCCCAAATGGCCCAAGCCGAACCGGTGACAGGGGAGGAGGCGCTGCCCGTGAACCGCCGCGAGTTCTTGACCTATGCCTGGGGCGCATCCATGGCGCTGGTGGCCCTGCAATTGGGCCTGGCAACGGCGTGGTACACCTATCCACGGTTCAAGGCCGGCCAGTTCGGTGGCGTCTTTACCCTGACAGGCCCTCTGCCCGAAAAAGGAGGCAAGCCGGATGAGTACCTGGCCGGGATGTTCTGGTGGTCTCACACCGAGCTGGGGATGAAGGCCCTGTACAAGGTGTGTACCCATCTCGGCTGCCTCTACGAATGGAAAGACCAGACGCAGCGGTTCGAGTGTCCCTGTCATGGCTCTCGCTTCCGCCAGGACGGACGGGTAATTCGCGGCCCTGCGGCGCGCGATCTGGATGAGTTCGTCGTCACCGCCTACGATGCGGAGGGCAATGTCATCGACGCCTCGTCGCCCGAGAAGCGCTATGTGGTGGCGCGCGACGACGCCACCTACAAGGTCGATACCGGCCAGAAAATGCTCGGGCACCCGGCCGATCCCAGGTTGCAGCAGGTGGATTGAGCATGCCTGAGGCACCAGCCGGTTGCAACAGCGTGTCATGGAGACAAGAGCGAACGGGCGGATCCGATGCCGGTACGGATCCGCCCGCAGTTTGTTGGGGTATCGGACGAGGGGACTAGAATCCGCCCATCATCCCACCACTCATCATGCCGCCGCCCATCATGCCGCCGATGGCGCGGCCCATCAGGTTGCCGAAACCGTTCATCATGCCCCCGAAGCCGCGTAACGCACGGCCAAAGCCCTGGTCATTGGCAGGGGTGCTCCTCAGACCGCGGGTGCTACTCCCCATCATCGAGCCAAAGGAGCTACCCATCATGCTGCCCATGCCCTGGCCCATCATGCCGCCGTAGTCGCCGTCCATCATGCTGCCCATCTCATCGGCGCCGCCAGCACCGTGGCAGCTGCCGTTTTCATTCATCCATTGCAGCATCTTGCCAGTGAACTCGGCACCGTGGATCTCGGTCATGTGCTGGATCATCTCGCCCCAGGCTTCAGGGCCCATCCACTCCTGCATCAACTCGAGCATGCTCTTGCGGCCGTCATCGCCGCCGGGTCCCTGAGCCAGGGCAGCACCGGTGAAGACAACGAAGGAGAGGATGAG
>RFJM01000258.1 GCA_003694905.1 Caldilineae bacterium | reverse complement strand
TCGGTGTGGCAGACACGGAAGTAGCCGGGCTTCCAGGTCATGCCCTCGATGGTCAGGGCGGGGGCCGTGTTCGAAGGCGAGAGGATGGTCAGGCCGGCAGCGCTTACCGTGTCAATGGCGGCAGTCATAGCGCTGGAGCAGTTGGTGCCGATCACACCCAATATCGTGGGATCGGAGGCGATCTTGGTCGCTGCGGTCTGTCCGCCCTCGGGCGAGCAACCCGAGTCCTCACCGGTCAGCAGGATATCATGACCAAGCAGCTTGCCACCCCGATCGTCAATGGCAATCTCGATACCACCCTTGGAGTCCTCACCCAGGAAAGCCGTCGCGCCCGAGATGGTGAGCATGTAGGCGATGTGGATGGGCTCGTCCGGGGCGATATCCACACAGCCGATGGGATCGTCGCAGACAAATTCTGCCGGTTGTTCCGCCGGTTGCTCCGGCGCGGCGGGCGCCGCAGGTGCCGCAGGTGCAGCCGGCACAGCACATGCAGCCAGGACCAGGGCCAGAAGCGCCAGTGCGGCCAGGGTAATCCATTTGGCGTGTTTCATAGCTTCTTCTCCTTACTGAATGAGTGAGGTGGAAAGGGACGGAACGAATGAAACTTGATTAGGGGGACCGACCAACACTCCTGAACACCGCCACAAACCCATAGACTGCGATGCCGTGAAAGACAACCGGGGCGGTACCCAGGATTCCAACAGTATAATGCTTGTTTGCAATATGTCAAAAATCGGGCAGGCAGTGTAGTACAAACAGCAATCAGGTGCCGCTTTGCACGCGCCTGTCGGCCTCCAGTACCTGAGCGCGCGTTTCGGCCTGGAAGTGCCGCACCCGCTCCTCCAGTTCCGTATCCCCCAGCGCCAGGATCTTGGCAGCCATCAAGGCCGCACCCTTGGGGTCCAGCACCAGGCCCGGCGCCACACCGGAAGGCAGGCGGATGGACGAGTAGATATCGGCCCCGCCGAAACGGTCCGAATAGGGTGGACAGGCGATTACCGGCGCGGTCACTCGGGCATCTACTGCTCCACTCAGCGCGTTCGAACGCCCGGCCACCGTGATGTACACCCGTGGTTCGGCGCGGCGTTCGTACTCCTCCAGCACCGAGATCAAGTGCTCCAGCGTCTTGTGGGCCGAAGCCACGCGGATCTCGGCCGGGATACCGAACTGCGCCAGCGCCCGCGCGATGGCCTGGGCATGGTCCAGATCCGAGCCAGAACCGATGATGATGGGGACGATCATGTTTCTTCACTCGATGAAGATGTGGGAACGACGGGATCCAGCCAGACCGAGCGCCACCACCCCAGTTCGCGAAAGCCCAGTCCTCTGTAGATGGCTCCGGCTGCCGGATTGGCGTAGTAGAGTACGGGACGCAAGCCGTCGTCCAGCAATGAATGACATAGCGCCACCATGGCCGCTCGGGCATAGCCCCGGCCTCGATGCCGGGGCGGCGTGTAGACGCCGCCGATCATGGCCAGCGTGTAGGTTTCGGCGTTGGTCAGCGCCGAACTCACGATCTCGCCCTTCACCTCGGTGACGAATACGCGACCCGACTCCAGGGGCCGCTGTACTCCGCGCGGCGTGCGCGCCATGGAGCCGGCATCGGCGTAGAAAGCGCACAGGGCCTCATAGTCGGCCATGGTGGCGCGGCGAGTAGGCCAGGGTTTGCACTTCGGATTGAAATCCTTTGCATCGAGTTCGCACAGGCGCTCGCGGGTCACCTTGACCGCGCGATAGCGCCGCAGGAAGGGCAGAAAACTCGCCACGTGCTGCGGATTGTCCTGCAGCCGCGTCGCTCCGGCCGGATGCTCATCCACAATGCGCGCGAATGCCTCATAATCGCAGCCCTCCGCATCGGCGATGTCCCAGCCGGACATGTAGCGCATCAGTACCCCGTTGAGGCGGCCCTGTTCGTCAAAGCTGCCCCAGAACTCGCAGATGTCCGACTCTACCCCCAGAGACTCGAGATTCCCCAGAAAATAGAGGTTGAAGGTCGAGTTCAGGCGGCAAAAATCGTAGATGAGTCGGAAATCTTCGTTCCGCAGTCGTCGGATCATGTTGGAGCGCCGTACAGCCGATGAAGAGGATAGGGCCGAAACATGTCCGAGGGATTATACCGCACTGCCGGCCGCTCTCCAATCGCGCGGGTCAGACGGTGCGCGTCAGCGGGCTTTGCGGTTCGCGCCCGCAGCCACACAGTGTTCACCGTCCGGGTGGCTATTGGAGAAGGGTGCGCCCGACCTTGCCGGCGGCGCCTGGGTCACAACTTGCAGGGCTGGACGGAACAGAAAGGCATAGCGCGCCGGGCACAGACGGCACCAGGGTGATGTACGCCAGGCCTCGGCCTGCCGTCGGGTGAGCACCCCTATGCCTTCTCAGCGGTACTTTTCCAGGTTGCGAGCGATGCGCTCCTGGGCGGGGAGTTCGGCGGGCTCGAACACCTCCAGCGTGATCTTTTCGTACGCTGCGATATATCGCGCCGCGACCTCGGCGATAAAGTCAGGAGGCATCACAGGGGGCTCACCTTCACCCCGATACCCGCGGATCACAAACCATTTGCGCAAGAACTCTTTGTCGAAATTCTCCGGCTCTTTGCCGTATTTTCGGCTCGGCTCGTACGTGGCAGCAACCCAAAAGCGGCTGCTGTCGGGCGTGTGGATTTCGTCGATGAGCACCAGCCTGCCGTCGATCAGGCCGAACTCGTACTTGGTATCGACCAGGATCAGACCGGCCCGCATGGCGATGTATTGCCCGCGGCGGTACAACGCCAGAGCCTTCTCCTTGACCTCCTCCCACAGGTCTGCCTCTACCAGACCTTTTTCGACCACCTCATCAGAGGTGAGTCGTTGATCATGTTCGCCGTGAGCGGCTTTGGTCGTGGGCGTAATCACCGGCTCGGGCAGGCGATCGTTCTTCTGCAGCCCCGGCGGCAAATCCAGCCCGTAGGGTCGCTCCACGCCTTTCTCGTACAGCGTCCACAGACTCGTATCCGTCACACCGGTGATGTAGCCGCGCACGACCACCTCCACGGGCAGGGGCTCGGCTTCGTGTACGAGCATAACGTTGGGGTCGGGCACGTTGATCAGATGGTTGGCCACGATGTCCCGCGTCTGAGCGAACCACCAGGCCGCGAGCTGGTTCAAGACCTGGCCTTTGTAGGGGATCGTCCCCAGCACCCGGTCGAAAGCGCTCACCCGGTCGGTAGTAATCAGCAGTCGGCGATCCGGCCCCAGGCGATAGATATCGCGCACCTTGCCCTGTTCCTTCTCGCCAAAACCCTCGAGATCCACACTCTCGAGGGCGTGGGGAATCGCGGCGATCAATTGGTCTTTGTCAAGCATGGTCTTTTCTCCGGAAATGAGCGAGCGAGGATGGCAAACGCAGCCGTCGCCGGCCAGTGGCTTCTCCTGTGAAGCCGGCCGACGCTCTTCTTCGAGCCGCGTGAAATGCCCGCCACACCGTCGTGACTGCACGCTGACGATGTACCCCAATCCTACGCCATTTCGCGGCGGCTGCCAAGTCTCCCGCTGCGGCGGGTATCTAACCCAAGCGGGGTGCGTGTCAAGCTGGCGGCCGCCTGTCGCCGATGCCAGGCGGGAACAGCACCGCCGGGCAGGCCGGAAGCGATGCACGGGCACAACTTACCGAGCCCCCACGTAGGATACGGCGGCGCCGTGTCGTACGTGGGGCCGAGTCTACCGTAGCGCGGTGGGATTCAGCCGCGGCGACGCCAGGCGCGATGCTCGACCATCATGCAGGCATCCTGTACAACGGCCAAGCCGGCCGCACGCGCTCGCGCCGCGGCCTGCCCGAGGACGATGCCCTGTTGCAACCAGATTGCCTTGGCGCCGATGTCAATCGCCTGCTCCACAACGTCGGGCACATGTTCGCTACGCCGAAAAACCAGCACCAGGTCCACCGGCTCGGGCACGGCATGCAGGTCGGGATAGGCGCGGTGGCCCAGGCCGGTAGTGATGTTCGGATTCACGGGAATGATGCGGTAACCGTGTCCCTGCAGATAGGCCGGCACGTAATAGCCCGCACGCGCAGTGCTCGAGGAAAACCCGACAACGGCGATGGTGTGCGTGTTCGCCAGGATCTCGGCAATGGTCTTGGGATCGTTCATCATGCTATTACCGCCTATCAAGGAATGGGGTCATGGACTGCAATCTTACCATATCCGGCCCGACCGGGAGGACTCGCGTCGCATGCAAAACTACACGCCAGCCCCACGACACCGTGGCTACGCGGCCGGCGCATGGGTGAACGGTCGTCGGCAAGTGGGCCGGCACCACCGGCAGGGCCGGTCGGCCCAAATGCATCGGGCAGACCCCGAGTTCGGCGGCTTTGTCTGCGCCGCGGCTTGCGCTATACTCCGGGGCATCGGCCGTAAGCGCCTCACGTCGCCCCTTCTTCTCTTCTACCCCGGTCCCATGTACCCTAACCGTTTTGCCGACCTGCCCGGCCTGCGGCTTCACTACATCGATGCCGGACCATCCGACGCGCCTGCCGTCGTCTTGCTCCATGGCTTTCCCGAGTTTTGGTACTCCTGGCGTCATCAGATACCTGAACTCATCGCGGCAGGATATCGCGTCATCGCGCCCGACCAGCGCGGCTACAATCTCAGCGACACGCACGGCCCATACGATCTCGCGACGCTCGTCCAGGACGTGATCTATCTCCTGGACCATCTCGAACTCTCCACCTGTCATCTTGTGGGACATGATTGGGGGGGTGTAGTGGCCTATACTCTGGCAGCGGCGCATCCCCACCGCCTGGTCAGCCTGAGCATTCTCAACGCGCCCCACCTCAACGCCTACCTGGACGCGCTTCGAGTCTCCGGACGACAGCGGCGCAAGAGCTGGTACGTCTACTACTTCCAGCTGCCCTGGTTGCCCGAATGGAGCCTGCGCCGCCGCGACTACGCCATGCTGCGGGCCATGTTTCGCCGCCTGCCGCCGGCCTACCATTCGCCCGCAGACACGGAACGTTATGTCGAGGTTTGGTCGCGGCCCGGCGCCCTCTCCGCCATGGTGGGTTGGTATCGCCACCTGGGCCGACACCTCCTGCTGCGGGGCATGCGCCTGCCGCCCATGTGCATCGAGACCCCTACCCTGGTCATTTGGGGCGAGCGGGATGCCGCCCTGGACAAGGTGTGCAATCGCACACTGCCCCGCTACGTCGCCAACCTCACCATCCACTACCTGCCCGGCATCAGCCACTGGGTGCAAATGCATGACCCACCCGCAGTCAACCGACTCCTGCTCCAGCACCTGGCCGCGCACGGTCACGGACAGGTCGCGGCCGAAACCATCCCTTCGCCCTCCTAGCCCCTTCTTCCAGCCAAACCGCCATGCTCAGAATCCTGGACCCCGAACAAGCCCGCAACACCATCCTGCGCCGGCGCTCCTGGGACGAAATCGACGTCCCCCAGGCCCTGCTCGACGGCATCGCCGGCATCTTCGGCGAGCGTCTCACCCCGGAAGAGGCTGTGCGACGTATCCTGGCCGATGTGCGCGCCCGCGGCGATGAGGCCATCCGCGACTGGACGCGCCGCATCGACCGCGTGGAGGTACCTCGGCTTCAGGCCCGCCCTGACGACATCGCCGCCGCCTACCAACAGCTTTCCGAGGATGTGGTTCAAGCCCTGCAGCTCGCGGCCCGGCGCGTCGAGGCTTTCCACCGGCGGCAACCCGCCATCAGTTGGTTTCACAACGACCATGAGGGAACCCTGGGACAACTGGTACGTCCCCTCGACCGAGTCGGCCTCTACATCCCCGGCGGCACGGCCCCCCTGCCCAGTTCCGTGCTCATGACGGCCATTCCTGCACGCGTGGCCGGCGTGGCTCACATCGCCATCATAACGCCCCCGCAGCGCAAGACCGGCCTCCCGCACCCGGCCATCCTGGTTGCCGCCGACATCGCCGGAGTCGATACCGTCTACATCGCGGGCGGCGCCCAGGCCATCGCTGCCCTCGCCTTTGGCACCGAAACGGTGACCGCCGTGGACAAGATCTGCGGCCCCGGCAACATCTTCACTACCCTCGCCAAGCGCGAGGTCTACGGCATCGTCGGCATCGACGGCCTGCCCGGTCCCACCGAAACCCTGGTCATTGCCGACGGCGAAGCCGAGCCAAACATCGTTGCAGCCGACCTCCTGGCACAGGCCGAGCACGACGTTCTGGCCTCGGCCATTCTGCTCACCCCCAGCGCCACCCTGGCCCGCTCGGTACAGGCCGCCGTCGCTGCCCAGATGGAAACGCTGGAGCGGGCCGAAATCATCGCCGGAGCCTTCACCGGCAACAGCGGCATCGTCGTCACCCGAGACCTGGAGCAGGCCTTCGAACTCGCCAACGCCTACGCGCCCGAGCATCTCTGCCTGCTCGTCCAGGACCCGTGGCGCTATCTCGATCGCGTGCGCCACGCGGGCGGCGTCTTCCTGGGCGAACGCAGCTTCGAAGTCCTGGGAGACTATGTAGCCGGCCCCAGCCATACCATGCCCACGGGCGGTACAGCTCGCTTTGCCAGCCCCGTCAACGTGCTCGACTTCGTCAAGATCATCAGTGTCGTCGGACTAAACGACACCGCCCTGGCCGATATCGGTCCCGCGGCCGAGGTCCTGGCCCGGGCCGAAGGCCTGACGGCCCACGCGGCCGCGGTGCACAAGCGCCTGGCCGCGGACCGGGCCTGAGCCCACCTTCCATTTGCCATCCCGTCATCAACAACATGACCACAGCCGATCTGATCATCTACAATGCCGCACAGCTCATCACCTGCGCTGCGGATGACGGTCCCAAACGGGGCGCGGCCATGCAGGACCTGGGCCTCATCGCTGACGGTGCCGTGGCCATCCGCGGCCAGGAGATCCTGGCCGTGGGTACCGGCGCCCAGATCCGGGCCGCATACACTGCTCGGGAGCAGATCGATGCCGGGGGCCGCGTCGTCTGTCCGGGCTTCGTCGATCCTCATACTCACGTCGTCTATGCAGGTGACCGAGCCCATGAGTTTGAAATGCGCATCGCCGGCGCCACCTATCTGGAGATCCTGGCGGCCGGAGGCGGTATCCTCAGTACCATGCAGGCGGTGCGGCAGGCCCCCCTGGAACACCTGGTGGCGGAATCACGCCGGCGGCTGGATACCATGCTGGCCCTGGGCACCACCACAGTCGAGGTAAAGACCGGCTACGGCCTAAGTACCGAGGCAGAACTGAAGATGCTCCATGCTATCGAGGAACTGGACCGCACCCACCCCTGCGACCTGGTCCCCACCTTCCTCGCCGCCCACACGACTCCTCCTGAATATGGCGACGACGCCGACGCCTACGTTGATCTGGTTATCCGCGAAATGTTACCGCGCGCGCTCGACTGGTATGCGCACTCCGTTTTCGCATCAGGTCGCCCCTTTTTCATCGACGTCTTCTGCGAAGACCACGCCTTCGACGTGGAGCAGTCGCACCGGGTGCTGGCCGCGGGGAAAGATGCCGGCATGGGCGTAAAAATCCACAGCGATCAATTCAATAGCCTGGGAGGCACGGCCGTGGCAGTGGAACTCGGCGCTACTTCCATCGATCATCTCGACGCGATCGCGGCCGAGGATATTGCGCGGGTGGCGGCATCGCAGGCTGTCGCCGTTCCTCTCCCCGCGGCCAACTTCAATCTAGGCCAGACGAACTTTGCCCCCGCGCGTGGCCTCATCGATGCCGGCGCTGCCCTTGCCCTGGCCACCGACATCAACCCCGGCTCTGCACCCTGTCCATCCCTGCCCCTGGTCATGGCCATCGCCTGCCGCTACCAGCGCCTGCTCCCCTCCGAAGCGCTCAATGCCGTCACCATCAATGCGGCCCATGCGGTGGGGATGGGCCACCGTCTCGGCTCGCTCCAGCCCGGCAAGCAAGCCGACCTGCTGATCCTGGATATGCCCGACTACCGGCATCTCACCTACCAGTTCGGGGCCAATCCGGTGTGGCGGGTGATCAAGAGCGGTCGGGTCGTCGTGTGACAGTTGCCACCCGACCGGCTTGCCCGCCACTGCCTGCCCCTTACTCGAAGCGATAGCCCCTCAGCCGCAGCGAATTGGTGACCACAAACACGCTGCTGAAGGCCATCGCGGCCGCGGCAATCACGGGGTTGAGCAACCCCAGCGCGGCGACGGGGATACCGATGATGTTGTAGATAAAGGCCCAGAAGAGATTCTGGCGAATGGTGCGCATGGTGCCATGGCTCAGGCGTAGGGCCCGTGCCACGCCCCGGAGATCGCCGCTCATCAGGGTGACATCGGCCGTCGCCATGGCCACGTCGGTGCCGGTACCCAGAGCAATGCCCACGTCGGCCTGGGCCAGCGCCGGTGCGTCGTTGATACCGTCGCCGACCATGCCCACGATGCGGCCCTGCCCCTGCAATTCCTTCACTTTCGCCGCCTTTTCGTCGGGCATGACCTCGGCCAGCACCGTATCCACGCCTGCGTGGCGGGCGATAACCTCGGCCGTGTGGCGATTGTCACCCGTCATCATGACGACCTGAATGCCCTGTTCGTGAAGTGCAGCCACTGCCTCGGCAGAGGTGGGTTTGAGGGTATCGGCCACCGCCAGTACGCCGGCCACGACGCCGTCAATGCTCACGGCCATGGCGGTCTTGCCCTCGCTTTCGAGACGCAGACTCACCTCTTGCAGGGCCGGAGGCAGGTCCGCGCCCAATCGGCCGACCCGGACTTCACGCTCTCCGACCTGGGCCCGAACCCCTGCGCCGGTAATGGCCTCGAAAGAGTCGGGGGTCGCTGGAACCAGCCCCTTCTCCTGAGCGCCGGCCACAATGGCCTCGCCCAGCGGGTGCTCAGACCCTTTCTCGGCGCTCGCTGCCAGGTAGAGCAGCGTTTGCTCGGGGGTGGCACCGTTGGCCGAGGGTGGTGTCCAGCCAGAAGCCACCACCACATCGGTTAGAACCGGCTTGCCTTCGGTGAGCGTACCGGTTTTGTCGAGCACCACCGTGTTAATGGCTTCGGCCCGCTCCAGCGCCTCGCTGTTCTTGAAAAGGATGCCGTGTCGTGCGCCCCTGCCGGTCCCCACCATGATCGCCGTGGGCGTGGCCAGCCCCAACGCACAGGGACACGCAATCACCAGCACTGCAGTGGCGTTGATCAATGCCCTTGTGAAACCGGCATCGGCCACGAAGTACCAGCCCAGGAAGGTGAGCACGGCGATGGCGATAACGGCGGGCACGAAGATCGCAGACACTCTGTCGGCCAGACGCTGAATCGGTGCCTTGGAGCCCTGCGCTTCTTCCACCAGGCGAATGATCTGCGAAAGCGCGGTCTCCTTCCCCACGCGCGTCGCCTGTATCCGCAGTAGCCCCTGCTTGTTGAGCGTGGCCCCGATCACCTGATCGCCGGGGCCCTTGTCCACGGGCAACGACTCACCGGTCAGCATGGATTCGTCCACGGCACTGATTCCCGAGAGTACCACACCATCCACGGGGATGCTCTCGCCGGGCCGCACGACGAGCACATCACCCACCCGCACCTGCGCCACCGGGACCTCCAGTTCCCGACCGTCCCTCTCGAGCCGCGCCATCTTGGGCCGCAGGTCCATCAGCGCTCTGATAGCCTCGGAAGTGACGCCCTTGGCCCGCGCCTCCAGGTATTTGCCCAGCCGGATGAGGGTGATGATCATGGCAGATGTCTCGAAATAGACGTGGCCCAGATCGACTCCTACCAGCCGCGCCAGGATCACGACCAGGCTGTAGAAATACGCGGCCGAAGAGCCCATGGCGATGAGCACATCCATGTTTGCCGCGCCGTTCTTGATGGCTTTGTAGCCGTTCACGTAATAGTCGCGACCCACATAGAATTGCACCGGGGTAGCCAGGGCCAACATCAGCCAGTTCACCCAGGGAGCATGGGCCCACGCACCCAACAAGCCGAAGTCCCGGCTCATCGAAAGCAAGAAGAGCGGCGCCGTGAACACAAGACCCGTAATCAGCAGGCGCCGTTGGCGTCGCAGTTCGGCCTGCCGCGCCTGACGCTCGGCGTCAACCTCTGCCGCCTCGTCCTCACCTTCCGTCTCGATGACCTGATAACCGAGATCAAAGACGAGTTCCTTCATGGCCTGCACATCGAGCATGGCAGGATTGTAGACAACGCTGGCTTTCTCGGTGGCCAGATTGACGGTGGCTTCTTCCACACCGGGTAGCCGTTTCAGATTCCGCTCGATGGTGGCAGAACAGTTTGCGCAGGTCATGCCCGCAATGGGCAGCTCCGCCCGAGCCGTCGCAACCCCGTAGCCCAGCTCTTCCACGAGATCGGTGATCGCTTCGGGCTCCAGCACGTCCGGGTCATAGATTACGGTGGCGCGTTCGGTGGCCAGATTGACCGTGGCCTGTTCCACGCCAGGTAGCCGTTTCAAGTTCCGTTCGATGGTCGCGGAACAGTTGGCGCAGGTCATGCCGGTGATGGGTAAAATGAGTTGTTTCTCGGTCATGAGCACGCAGGTCTTTTCAGGAAGGAAAGTGAGGCGCGCGAACGCGGGCATGGTACCGCGCCCGCGCTCGCAAGAAAGGTTGGGATCAGTTGGACGGGGCGTATCCGGCTTCGGCCAGCTGAGCTCTCGCCGCCTCCAGGGCAGCTTCGCTGCTGTAATCGACCATCACGGTCTTGGCCTCGATGTTGCCCTGAACGTACTCGACGCCGTCCACGAATTTAAGCTCACGCTCGATGGACTTCAGGCAATGTTCGCAGGAGATGGTGGGAATGGTAAAGGTCTTTTTCATGGAAACACCTCTTTGATGGTAGGATGGTTTTGGCGATTAGCGCTGCCGCAGTTTGCCTGTGGCATCGAAAACCTGCACGATCTCGTTGATCACCCGTTCCCTTTCGCCGGGATCGTCGGAGCGGATGGCCGTGGTCACACAGGTCTGCATGTGGTTGGCGAGCAATAGCGAATTGACTCGCGCCAGTGCTCGTTCGGCCGCGGTGATCTGGTTCATGATGTCGATGCAGTAGGCATCTTCTTCGACCATGCGCTCGATGCCGCGGACATGGCCCTGGATGCTGCGCAGGCGGTTGATCAAATCTTTCTTGACTTCGGGTTGCATGGGCAGATCTCCGGCTTGGCGAAACCCCTCCCCCCTGGGGGTGGGGCTGCCTCCAGTATACGCCATACCCATTTCCCCTGTCAAATTCCGGTCATTGTTCGGGTGCGTTTCAGGATAGGGGCAGCAGGCGCGCCGGGCCGGTAAGGGTCCCCCCTGCAAAGGGTGCGGGGGAGCGCCCCCGCATCTGCGGCGTCGGCCAAGGAGACAGGCGGCCGGGGTTTCAGCTTCTCGGGCAGAGCTGCATGTGGGACAGGCTTTCCAGCCTGTTCGGATGCCGGTCCACACAGCATGGCTTGGCAAGCTGAAACGCACTCGCAGGAGGCCCGGCGGGTCGACAAATCCGCGCTCATGCCTTACAATGACCATGCCTGACCGGCAGAGGCCGGTCG
>RFJM01000257.1 GCA_003694905.1 Caldilineae bacterium | reverse complement strand
GAGCAGCGTGGTCGGGCACATCAACCCGCCCGAGGACGATCGCCCGGTACTGACGGTGGACATGAGCAGGATGCGCCGGCTACTGGATCTCAATGAGCAGAACCGACTGGCCACCTTTGCGGCCGGTGCCGCCGGCCCCCACATCGAGGCCCAATTGCGCGCCCACGGCTACACTTTGGGCCACTTCCCCCAGTCTTTCGAGTATTCCACCCTCGGCGGCTGGATAGCGACTCGCTCCAGCGGCCAGCAGTCCCTCTACTACGGACGCATCGAAGATCTGTTTGTCGGCGGCCGCCTGCTCACCCCCAGAGGTCCGCTCGACCTGCCGCCCCACCCGGCCAGCGCTGCCGGCCCCGACCTGAGACAGCTGGTCCTCGGCTCAGAAGGCAGGCTGGGGTTCATCACCCAGGCCATCGTGCGCGTACGGCCACTGCCCCAACGCGAGGACTTTCACGCCGTCTTTTTCCCGGAATGGTCCCCGGCAGTGGAGGCGCTGCGCGAACTCGTCCAGGAGGGCGTGGGGCTGTCCATGCTGCGGCTGAGCGATGCCGACGAGACACGCACCACCCTGGTGCTGGCAGGCCGCGAACGCCTGACGGCCGTGATGGAACGCCTGCTGCGCGCCCGCGGCATAGGCCCCCAGAAGTGCCTGCTCCTGTTCGGCGCTACCGGTAGCGAGGCCCGCGTGCAGCAGGCCCGTCACGATGCACTCACCATTTGCAAGGCACGCGGTGGGGTGCATGCGGGCCGCATGATGGGGAATGAATGGCGCAAGAGTCGATTCCGCACACCCTACCTGCGCAACAGCCTTTGGGAGCTGGGCTATGCCGTGGACACCTTGGAGACCGCAGTACGCTGGAGCCGCGTCGACGCGCTCAAGCGAGATATCCTGGAAGCGCTTCGAACCGCCCTGCAAAACGAGGGTGAGCGCGTGCTCGCCTTCGCCCACCTTTCCCATGTCTACCCCGACGGCGCCAGCATCTACGTTACCTACCTCTTTCGCATTGCGCCCACCGCGGACGAGACCCTGGCCCGCTGGCAAAAGTTGAAGGGAGCAGCCAGTCGAGCCATCGTGGCACACAACGCCACCATCAGCCACCAGCACGGTGTGGGAGTCGACCATGCTCCCTACCTGGCTGCAGAGAAAGGCGAGACGGGACTGCAGGCCCTGGCCGCACTGCTCCGTACCTTTGACCCGGACGGTCTTATGAATCCGGGCAAGCTCCTGCCCCCCACCTGAGCATCCTTCTATCGGGATGACGAGCACCGTCGCTAGCACACCCACCCCAGAACATGCACCCTGGCCGCCGGGCTGGCGACAGCGAGCCTGGTCGCGGCTGGCTCACGGGTGGGATCTGATCGTGATCGGCGGGGGGATCACCGGCGCGGGAATCCTCAATCTGGCGGCGCGCAGCGGCATGCGGGTGCTGCTGCTGGAGCAGGGAGACTTCGCGTCGGGCACATCCGGCCGTTCGTCCAAGCTCGTGCATGGGGGGCTGCGGTATCTCAAACAGATGCGATTACGCCTCACCCGCGAAAGTGTGCAGGAACGACAGCGCCTGCTGGCCGCGGCGCCTGAACTCATCCGGCCGTTGAATTTCATCTATCCTCTTTATCAGGGCGACCGCCCCGGCGCCTGGCTCATGGAACTGGGACTGGAAATGTATACGCACCTGGCCCAGGGGGCGGGAGGCTATCAGACTCTGGACGCCGTGGAGCTGCTCATGCTGGCACCGGGTTTGAAGCAGCAGGGCTTTGAGGTGGGCTATCTCTACGGCGATGCCTGCACCGACGACGCGCGGTTGGTGCTGCGCGTTCTCGGCGAAGGACTACTGGCCGGACAGGGACGCGCCTGTGCCCTGAACTATGCCAGGGTTACAGGCCTCCTGCGCAGGAACGGTCGCGTAGTCGGGGTGGCTGTGCGGGACGCGTCGAGCGGCGAGGAAGCCGAAGCCACGGCAAAGGTTGTCATCAACGCCACCGGCGCGTGGGCCGACCGGCTACGGGCCGAACTCGCCGCACCGGCTCGTCTGCGGCCATTGCGGGGTAGTCATCTCTTTTTCCGGCTCGATCGTTTTCCCGTATACCAGGCTGTGGCCATGCTTCATCCCGACGACGGCCGACCGGTTTTCGTCTATCCCTGGGAAGGCATCGTCCTGCTGGGCACGACCGACGTAGATCATGCTGCGGACCTGGATGAGGAGCCTGTGATATCGTCTGCCGAGGCCGAATATCTGTTGCGGGTAGTCCAGACCTACTTCCCGGATCTGGGATTAACCATGGCGGATGTAATCAGTACGCAGGCAGGAGTGCGACCGGTGGTGGATACGGGCAAGGCGAATCCCTCCGCAGAGACGCGCGAACATGTCACCTGGCCGGAAGAGGGTCTGCTGACGGTAACAGGAGGTAAGCTGACGACTTTCCGGCTGATCGCGCTGGATGGGCTTCGGGCCGCCCGCGAACTGGCTCCCGACCTGCCCGCGGTTTCTCCCCAGGCTTTGCCGTTTTCGCCGCGACCGGCGGATGTCAGGCTGCCGGCCGTCGACACCGAGACCGCGCGGCGGCTGTGGGGACGTTACGGTGCCCAGGCCCCGGCGGTGGTACTCTATTCTCCCGATTGGCTGGAGCCCGTTCCCGAGACACCTTATCTGTGGGCCGAGATGTTTTGGTCGGCCGCACATGAAGCGGTCGTGCATCTCGATGACCTGTTGCTTAGGCGATTCCGCTGCGGGCTCCTGCTGGCCGACGGCGGTATGGGGCTGCTGTCCAGGCTGCGGGCAGATCTGCAATCGATCATGGGCTGGGACGATGAGCGCTGGCACCTGGAGGTGGCCCGCTACCGGGAGATCTGGCAACGGGCGCACGCTGTGCCGCGGTAAGTACGCGTCCAGCGCTAAGCTCCCCTTGTTCACTCGTTTGCTCGTGTTGAGCTGCAATACTTGCTGACCGGAAGTCAGCCGCTTGTAGGACAGACTTTCCAGTCTGTCCGAACAGGCTGGAGAGCCCGTCCCACAAGACTTAAGGACACGCAGGGCTGTTCATCTGGCCGACGCAGCTCGGCCTTGGGCGCAGCGCCCAAAGCGTCCGAGTGGACCCGGGCAATGTCGCGGCCGGAGGGGGAGGTGATTTCTAGACGGTTACCTATCAGGCAAGGTGCATACGGGACAAGCTGTCCGGCCTGTCGCCGAGGCACGCTGTCCGTATCACTGAACCCAACTCTACGGCCCCACCCGTTGGTGCCCAGGATGTGGCTCCGCTTCGCTCTGTGAGACCAGACCGGACAGGCGAAAGGCTACGAATCGCCCCGAAAACAAGACGCGTCCCAAACCTCGCGCGAGATAGTGCGTCATCACCTTCCCGGGCTACCGACGGCAAACCGGAGCGCCGGCGTACACCATCACTTCCCGGCCCAAAGGTAAGCGACTGCCCGGCGGGTGACCCCCTGTCCTGTTTCGGCCAGCGGACGCAGATAGGCGGCAAAGGTCTCCCGTTCTGCAGGCGACAACACCTGTTCCATAGCCTCTTCCAGGGTAGGAATCTTGGGATTGCCGGCCGTACGCAAGAGGGCCTCCCACCCGACCTTATCTTTGGGCCTGATGTCAACCTGTAGCTCGAGATGGATCTCCCTGAAACCCGCCTTCTCTGCAAAAGCCAGCAGGTCACGCTCGTCGAAATCCAGCATGGGATCGCTCGCGGGCGGTTGCAGTCTTTGATACAGGGCCTTCAGCTTGCGGGCGATTTCGGCTACCGGAGCCACATCGTACCCCCAGAAGAGGTCAGGTGGTTCCGGATAACCGAAGCGGTTGATGGGCTCGAAGATGGACAAACGCCCCCCGGCCTTGAGCACCCGGTAGAACTCGCAGAACGCCTGCTGTTTGTTGCGAACGTAGATCAGGACCGAACGGGTGGTCACGACATCAACAGACTCTCCCTCGATCGGGGAGAGGTCTTCGGCAGGGGCACGGACGAAACGGCAGCGGGGGAGAACTCCCATGCGCCGGGCAATGGTGCGGGCGTGGTCAAGCAGATCTTGTGAGATGTCGGAAAAGATCACATGCACTGTGGCCGACCGTTCAAGCGCTCCAAAGGCGATGAGGCCGTCACCGCACCCCACATCGAGGAGGATGTCGCCTTCTTGCAACTGGGCGTTGTCGAGGACTCTGTCGCGCACCGCGTACAGGTATTCCATGGTTGCCTTCATCCGCTCGGCATCACCGCCGAAGCGCCGACGCAACAGCCATTCCCACCAGATGTCGCGCTCAGG
>RFJM01000256.1 GCA_003694905.1 Caldilineae bacterium | reverse complement strand
TACTCCTACGCAATCATCCACCCCCACCCTCACCCCAACCCCTACCCAGACCACCACGCCCACACTGACTCCAACCTCTACCCCTACCCTCACACCAACTCCCACCGCCACTTCCTGCGCTCCCGACATCTACGAACCCGATGACAGTGCCGCACAGGCCAATCCCATCCCCACCGATGGCACCCTGTTCAGCCACAACTTCGAACCCGCATACGACACGGACTGGCACAGCTTCCAGGCCATCAAGAACTGGACCTACGTCATGTGGACGGCCAACCTGGGCTCCCAGACCGATACCATCATTTTCCTGGTGGATATGGATGGGTCAACCGTCATCGATATGGACGACGATGGCGGATCGGGCTTTGCCTCCCTTCTCACCTGGACGGCGACGGGGACCGGCACCTACTACATTCGTGTCGAGGAATATAGCAACACAGGTGGTTGTTTGCCATACGATGTAGGCATCCGGGCCTCCCCACCGGTATATCTGCCCATCATCTACCGGCAGTACCAGCGGCCCTACGCCACTACCACGCCCACGGCCACCCCCACGCCCACGCGTACTCCCACCCCGCAGCCGACTGCCTGTGTGCCACGCTGGCTCTACAATGTGCCAGTGCCCGATCTCCCCAAGGGCGTGGCGCTGGAGGGCAACCGCCTCTACGTGGGTCTGTTCGATACGTCCAGCCTGGGTGTCATCGACACGGGCGGCCCGAGCTACCTGCGCACGGTACCGTCGGTGGGGCTGGGCTCCAACGGCGTGGCAGTCAGCAACGGCAAAGTCTATATGGCCAACCGCAATAGCGGTACGGTCAGCGTCTTCGCCGCAGCCGATCCACAAACGCTGTTGCGCACACTTCCGGTAGGGTCGTTGCCCTTCGGTGTGGCGGCCAATGCTACACGCGTGTTCGTAGCCAACTTCGGTAGCAATACCGTCACCATCATCGACAGCACCAACGACACCATTGTGGCGACGGTACCCGTCGGCTCGCAGCCCACCCTGCCTGCGGCCTCGGCCACCGCTGTTTTCGTACCTCTGTACAGCGGCGGTGGTCTCAGCGGCGTGCGGGCACTGGACAACAATGGCGCCAATCTGGGCTATGTGCAGACGGGGCTGGGCCCCTTCGCCGCGGCCTATGACGCTACAACCGATCGGCTCTACGTCAGCCATTGGGGCGACCACGAAATCGACATCCTCCAGGGCTCCACTCTGACGCCCCTCGACCGCTTCACGACACCGGGCCGCCCCTATGCTCTGGCCGTCAACCCGCTCAAGCAGCGGCTCTTCGTGGTGGGCGCGGCCAACGACGCCATCTACGTCTATGAGCTACCCTCCAAGATCCACCTGGCTTCGCTGGCCATGCAGCCCATCGGCGACGCCCACGGTGGTCAGGGCATCGCCATTGCCAACAACCTGGTCTACGTACCCATCTACGAATCGCGCCATGTCAGCGTCATCCACGACCAGTGTCCCTGACGCGGGCGACTCCGCCCGGCGTGTCACGCGCCTGCGCGATTGATCCCTCGCCCCAACCATGCTACCATCATGCCCGGCGGCCTTTGGGTCGCCGGGTTCTTGTTACTTCCCTCCCGGTCCGAGATCCTCATGGACAACACCCCTTTCAACATCCTCTACCTCACCACCGAGCTCTCGCCCTACGCGCGCACCGGCGGTCTGGCTCAGGTCGCGGCCGCGCTACCGCGAGCACTGGCCGCCCTGGGTGACGACGTGCGCATCATCCTGCCGCGCTACGGACTCATCGATCCGGAACAACACCGACTGCGCCGGGTGCTGGAAAGCTTCCCCGTGCCCTTCGACCACGAGACCGAGACAGCGGGGCTCTGGCAGGCGCAGGATTCTCCGCTCCCCGTCTACTTCGTCGAACATCACCGTTTCTTCGGCAGTCGCAAAGGCATCTACTCCTTCCCCGACGACGGCGAGCGTTTCATCTTTTTCAGCCGCGCGGCTTTGGAAGCCGTGCGCCGGCTGGACTGGCAGCCCCATGCCATCCACTGCAATGAATGGCAGACGGCCCTCGTCCCCAACTGGATGCGCACCCTCTACGCTTCAGATCCCTTCTTCGCCCAAACGGCTGTGCTCTACAACATCCACAATCTGTCCTATCAGGGCATCTTCGGCCAGCGCGTGTTGGAGATCGCGGGCATCGCCGAACACGGTTTCATCGCCCATCCCGAGGTCTCACCCAGCCTCAACCAGGTGGTGGACATGATGGCCCGCGGCATCATCTTCGCCGACATCATCGTGACCGTCAGCCCAACCTATGCCCGCGAGATCCTCACCCCCGAATACGGTGAGGGACTGGATCCCATCCTGCGCGACCGTCAGGACCGGCTTTTCGGCATTCTCAACGGCATTGATACCGAGAGTTTTGACCCGGCCCGCGACCCGCATCTCGCCGCCACCTATGATCGCCACAACCTGCAAGGCCGGGACCGGTGCAGGCTCGCCCTGTTACAGGAAGCTGGTCTGCCCGACCTCGGTGATGCCCCCATTATCTGCATGACTTCGCGACTATCCGACCAGAAAGGTTACGATATCCTGGAAACGGTGCTGGAGCCCATGTTGCGCCATCTCGAGACACAATGGGTGATCATGGGCACCGGCGAAGACCGCTATCACAATTTTCTCGAAAACCTGCAAGCCCGTTTTCCTCAGAAACTGCGCGTCCTCTTCACCTACAGCGAGACCCTTGCACGCCGGCTCTTCGCCGGTGCCGACATCTTCCTGATGCCATCGCGCCACGAACCCTGCGGGCTCGACCAATTGCTGGCCATGCGCTACGGCGCCATCCCCGTTGTACACGCCACCGGCGGCCTGGCAGACACGGTACAGGACCACCGTCCTCCCGTCACAGGCACAGGCTTTAGCTTCCAGGATTACGATGGGATGGCGCTCTTCGCAGCCATGGTACGTGCCTGCGAAGTCTACCGCCATCCCACCGTTTGGGCCGACATCCGGCAGGAAGCCATGGGCCGCGACCATTCTTGGGCCAGTTCGGCGCGTGAATATCGCAAACTCTATCGCCGCGCCCGCTCGCTTAAGCTTACCGGTCGACCGCAATGACCCTCTCTCTACGATTTCATCCGCTCCCCCTTCTCCTCGTATGTGAAGATCCAGCCGGCCAGATCGCCGATACGGATGCGGTCCTGCACTCGTCCTGTCGCGGGGTCCACGAACACCCGGTAGAAACGGGATGAATACATCTCGCCATCGGCGGCCAGCTCTGCTTCGGTGTGGGCGCGGATCTGTCGCAGCCGATTCTGCCACCTGGCCATATTCTCGGGCCGCAGATCTACCCATCCATCCTCGGCATTATCGGCCTTGCATTGGGGCCCCCTCAGCAAACGACTACCGTCCGAGAGAAGGATGGGAATCCCAATGGAAATAATATTGACACGCAGATCCTGATTGCCGGCGATCTCCTCCTCACAGGCTGCCGCGAGATCCGTAGGCGACATGGCCAGGACTTGTGTCATACTGTCGCCGCTCACCCGCTGCAGCAAGTAAGCCTCGTACAGCAATTTGGAGAGCCGAGGCGGACCCAGCAACTCGAAAGCTACGCTACGCACCCCGTGTGCCTGTTCCAGGTGCTTCATGCGCTGCAACGCCCCTTCCCGCAGAATGCCTGCACGATAGGTAGGCCCCAACACGGCCTGGTCCAGCGCCGAAATGACATCGAAACCGGTGTTGCCCCCCTTGATCTCCAGAACAATGTACTTGGCAATCTCCTCGGGTGTCACAAATTCCATCTGGTTCAGCGAAGTGATGGTGCGGAACTCCCCTAAAGCGAAGAGCCCGTTCTCGCCGGTATCGATGTAAACATTTTCGAGGTAGCGCCCTTCCAGGGGTACGCCGAAATCCCCGTCAGGTTGGGAAGCAATTTCGGGCGGATAAGCCTGGTCGGGAGGGCAGTCATAGAGCTGGATCGGCCGCCCGCCCCGCTTGATGGGGCCATATCCGATCTCCGCCCAACCGATCGCCGCCGTCGGCTTGATCTCCTTGATGGCAGGCAGGTCTGGCGGAGTACGCGCCAGCAGGAACAGCAGCAAACTGTGTGCGCCCGCCACGGCCGTCTTGGATAGCAATACCGATGAGGGCTTCTCTTCGCCGTGCGTGTAGGGGATATTGAGCCCCATACCGCCCGTGCCGCTCGTCCCCACCTTGACATATACTTTCACCCCGGCCCAACCCCGCTCCGGCTCGGGTGAGAGCACCTCGTGCAAGATCTGCATATGCCGTACGACATGGGGAATGTACAACTTGCATAGATGCTGCTCCACCGCCTCCCGGTGCCGAACGGGATCGTCCTCCATGGCCGCCAACAGTTCTCGCGCACTTCTGTAGATATCCTGGTAGGCAAACGCCGTCGCCGTGTTGATACAGTCCACGATCGCGTGCGGGCGATAGGTATGGACGAAGTGATAGAGAGTAGAGCTTTCGATGATCTCACGCCGACGCTCACCCACCATGGGGTCCAGCAGGTCTGCCAGCACTGCACGCCGTACGTCGGGATCGGCCAGGATCTCGGGCCAGCGCATGTCTTTGAATTCCCGGCGCACAAAAATGTTGCCCCAGCAGGCACTGACCCTGGTTTCCTCCCCCGCTTCACGGGCGATCAGGCGTTGCGCTCGTTCGGCACTCTCCCGATCGATGCTGGCGATGACCAGATGCGCGGGCTTCTCCTTGAGCAGGCGGCGACACACAGCCTTGCCGACCATACCGCCGCCACCGAGCACGAGAATCGTACGTCCTTGTACTTCCATGAAAGGGTCCTCCGTTGGACAGGTGATTATTGTTGAGATAGGGCCCGGTCCCGGCCGGCCTGCGAACGGTCTACCAACCGGCCCGGCCCACTTCTCGATCCTATCAAAGGTACTCACCGGCAGCAATGATGAATGTCATGAGCGCGAGGCCCTGCCATTTATTCCCGCGGCGCGCTGCATCACAACCGGGTCACCGACCTGACGCGGATCTGCTCCTTGGGCCGTCTCTGTCACCCCACGCCCGGGGGACAGGCTTTCCGGCGCTTCGGCTTGCCAAGCCGTGCCGCGTGGACCGGCATCCGGACAGGCTGGAAAGCCTGTCCCACATGGAGCCCGGCCCGAGAAGCTGAAACCCCGGCCGCCTGTCTCGCCGGCCGACGCCGCAAATGCGGGGGTGCTCCCCCGCACCCCCCTTGCAGGGGGACCCTTACCAGCCCGGCGCACCGGCTGCCCCTATGTTGAAACGTACCCCAGACGGGGTTCGCGCTTTCTGCATCCGCGCGTGTACAATAGAAATGGTCGAGCCATATCTTTCGACCCCCGTTCGTCCCTTCTTCCGGCAATCATCCCCGTTCATTATGCCATCATC
>RFJM01000255.1 GCA_003694905.1 Caldilineae bacterium | reverse complement strand
GCCCAGTGGTCCGGCGAACTGCACTACAGCGCGCCCCTGGTCCCCTATTTCATGCTGGCTGCCACGGCAGGCCTCACCAGACTCGCTGTGTGGTGGAGCCGCCGCAGCCGGCTGACCCCGGCGGCGGCCGCCAATCGAATCGCCCTGCTCGCCCTCGCGGTGGCCCTGGGCTACCACCTGCGCGCGGGTTGGACACCGTTGGGGGGCAACTTGCGCTGGCCCGAGGTCACGCCCCATGCGCGCCTGCTCAACCGCTTTCTGCAGCCCATCCCGGCCAACGCCCCCGTCGCGGCCACCACGGCCCTGGTACCTCATCTCTCCCACCGCCAGTTCATCTACACCCTCCCCAACCTCGGCCGTGCCGAATGGGTCCTGGCCGACGTCTCCGGCACGACCGACATGCATCCCGCCGCCCTGCAACAGCAACTGCTCCGGCTCATTAAGGACGGCTGGGGCGTCATCGACGCTGCGGACGGCTACATCCTCCTCTCGGTCAAGGGCGGGGCCACCACCATCCCCGATAGCTTCTACGACTTCGCCTTCGTCTCCCCCGACGAACTGGAGCTCGACCAGAGCCTGACGGCCGAGTGGCCCGGCGGCCTGCGCTACCTCGGCTATCGCCTGGATGACCAGCCCAAGTGGGGACTCACTCGCATTACCCACTACGTCCAGGCCGGCGACCTGCCCCTTAGTCCCTACTTCTTCGTTGTCACCGCCGACGGCCAGATCGCCGACGACTCCGTCTTGCGTCCCCCGCCTGCCCTACAGTGGCTCCCGCCGGAGGATTGGCCCCCGGGCAAGATCCTGGCCTTTAGCAGCGCCTGGTTCCTTCCCGACATCTGGCGCCCCGCCGTTGCCTTCGCCCGACCCGACGGCACCCTCGCCCCCGCGCGCGTTCCCGGCAAACGCCTGGCACCCGATCAGGTCAACGGTCGCTCGGTCTGGGAAGTTCGTGACAACACCCTCTGGCTGCAACCCTGGCATCGACCCCGGCCCGCGGCGGCCTTACGCCCGCTGGACGATAACATCGCCGTAGATCCGCGCAACCTGCGCCCTCCCGACGGCGGTGCTACCGTCTGGTTGCAGACCCCGCCCCCCACCCTGCGGCCGGGCCAGACCTTCTCCTTCCGTCTGGGATGGTACCTCGACCACCCCCTGTCAAAGCCATACACTGTCTTTGTGCATTTCCTCGACCGCGAGGGACGCCGCCTGACCCAGCACGATACCCCACCCTTCCACTTCTACACCCTGCCTACCACCGATTGGCCCGCGCGCCAACCCGTCTATACCGGCCACACCCTCACCCTGCCCGAAGACCTCGCCCCCGGCCGCTATGACCTGATGGTGGGACTGTACGACCCCGGCAGCGGTGAACGCCTCTCTGTAGCGCGGCCCGGTGCCCAGGCCGCCGATGCCGTCCTCCTGCGTCCTTTGCGGGTTCGCCGTGGCGATGGGCCGGTGGCTACCCTGGGCGCAACGCCCTGACCTTCAGCTCATGCGTATCGGCATCCTCACCCACAACTATCCCCGGTTTCCGGGCGACTTCTCCGGTGTCTTCATGCAGCAGCTCTGCGAGGAGCTCGCTCGCCAGGGAGAAAGCGTCCATGTTATCGCCCCCTTCGACCCGGCCTACACCGCGGACATTCTATCCGGCAGCAACCCGCGCCTCCACCTGTACCGCTATGCCTGGCCGCCCCGTGCTCACACCCTGGGCTACATGCGTACCATGCGCGCCGATGTGCGCATGCGCCTCAGTACCTATTTCCTCAGCCCCGCGTTTTTTCTCAGCGGCTACCTTGCGGCCCTGCGCGTTGCCCGCAAGCAGGCACTGGATTTGCTCCATGCCCATTGGGTCCTTCCCAATGGCTACCTGGGAGCTCTCGTCAGCAAGCGTCTGAACATCCCCCTCGTTGTCAGCATTCCCGGCAGCGATGCCCTGGTTGCCGCCCAAAACCCCATATTTCGCGCCATGGCCCGCACGGCTTTCCAACGGGCTGCCCTGATCACCGCCAACAGTCGTGCCCTGCAGCGGGTGGCTGTGGATGAGCTCGGCGCCGACCCCGACAAGTTCGAGCTCGTCATCTACGCCGTGGACCCCGACCGTTTACGACCGGATCCCACCGGCGTGCTCCAGCTCAGGCAGAAATTGGGCATTCCCGAGAATGCCTTTGTCTTCTTGGCCGTGGGGCGCATGGTCTACAAGAAGGGCTTCGACATCCTCATTCACGCCCTGGCCCAAATCCAGCAGCGCACGGCCGATCTTCCCCGCCCGGTACACACCATCATGGTCGGTGAAGGAGACCTGTGGCATGCCTGGCAGGAACTCGCACGTCGACTTGGGGTCGAGAACATCCATTGGGTCGGCAATATCCCCACCCACGAAATGTCGGTCTACTACAATGCCGCCGATGTCCTGGTCATGCCCAATGTCACCCGTCCGGCCACCGGTCTGGGTGTTACCGTTCTCGATGCCATGGCCTGCGGCAA
The DNA here is from genome assembly GCA_003694905.1 of Caldilineae bacterium. Classification (GTDB taxonomy): domain Bacteria; phylum Chloroflexota; class Anaerolineae; order J102; family J102; genus J102. The sequence continues at coordinate 2,173 of RFJM01000255.1, read as the reverse complement.
AGCCATCATTGGCAGCGATACCGCCGGCAATCCTCTGGTCGTCGAGCACGGTCTCAACGGCTATATCGTGCCCGAGGGAGATGCGTCCGCGCTGGCACGGGCGATGCTGGATCTGGCCGAGCAGCCCGCACGCGCCGCGGCAATGGGCGAGGCCAGTCGCAGACTCATCGAGACCCGTTTTGGCTGGCCCCACGTCGTGCGCCACTATCGCCGCCGTTACCGCGAAATTGTAAGCTAAAACGCCTTGATTCCCTAAGTTTAGCGTGATATACTAAGCCAAGGCCGGGGTTTCTCGCACCTACCTGGCACCCCTCTCATCACACGGTAATAATCGACACATCTCGCCAATCTGTGTCCCTGGGGACTCTCTCGCCCATCCCACTCAGGTCCTCGTAGGGAACACGGAACCAATCCTCTCGCCATCCGAAAATGAACACATCGACGTCACTTGCCTCTCTTAGCCTAAAAGAGTTACGTGACCTCGCGCGCAGAGAAGGGCTGAAGGGCTACAGCCGCTTGCGCAAGGACGAGCTCGTCGAACTGCTCCAAAAACAGCCCAGGTCTGAAAAGGCCGAAAAACCGGCCAACGGCATCATTACCAGCGTCGGTTACTTGGACATTACCAAGGACGGCAAGGGCTTCCTGCGCGGGAACGGCAAGACCAGTAGTCCCAAAGATATCTACGTCTCGCCGTCCCAGATCAAACGCTTTGCCCTGCGTCCGGGCGATCTCATCGTGGGGCAGGTCCGTAAACCCAAATCGGGGGAGAAATACCGCAGTCTGGTACGCGTCTCGACGGTGAACGGCGAACATCCCGACAAGTTGCTGGAACGACCCCGTTTTGAGCAGCTCACACCGGTCTTTCCACAAAGGCAACTGATCCTGGAGACCCGTCCTTACATCATCGGCCCGCGGTTGATCGATCTTATCAGCCCCATCGGCCGGGGTCAACGGGGCCTGATCATCAGTCCTCCCGGCGCCGGGCGCAGCACTCTCATCAAACAGATCGCCAACAGCCTGGCCGACAACTACCGTGACATCCATATCCTGGTGGTCCTTGTCGGCGAACGGCCCGAAGATATTACCGACATGTCCCGCTCTGTCAAGGCCGAAGTCCTGGCCGCGGCTTACGATGAACCGCCCGAGCAACACATCCATGTGGCCGATCTGGCTCTCAAGCGGGCCCAACGTATGGTTGAATTGGGGCGAGATGTGGTGATCCTGATGGATTCGTTGACCCATCTGGCGCATGCACACAATAAGCTCATTCCGATCAAGCGTCGTGCCTATGCGGACGACGTGGCTCCTGAAGCCATCCACGCGGTCAGAGAATGGTTTGGCGCTGCTCGCAATCTCGAGAACAGCGGTAGCCTCACCATCATCGCCACCTGTCTGGTAGAGACCGAAAACCCATTGGATGATTTTATCTACAACGAGCTCGAGCCGGGCGCCAATATGAAACTGCGGCTGGACAAGAGTCTGGCCGACCGCCATATCTACCCGGCCATCGACATTCTGCACAGTGGTACCCGGCACGAAGAATTGCTGCTGGATCGGGATTCCCTGCAGAAGGTATGGAAAATGCGGCGCGTGATCGAAGCAATTCGGCTCAAGGATCCCAACGTCGAACCTCTGCTGGCCGTGCGCGAACGTCTGCGCCGCACCAAGAACAACTACGAGTTCCTCAATTCCCTGGCGCGCGACAACTGAGCGCGTTTTATCCTACCAGGATAACGTGGACGCGCCTGGGGCCATGCGCGCCCAGCGTCAGAGTCTGGGCAATATCGGCGCTGCGGCTGGGACCGGTGATGATCACCGTGTTGCTGTGCTCTGCGATACGCTGACCGGTTCCGGCTGCAGCCAGCCAGGCTGCGATGTCGGGATAGAGCTGCGAGACATGCAGCAGCGCGAAGTGGATCGGCGGCAACAGCGAAGCCAGCCGACCCTGGCCGCGATGGGCATGGAGCACGATGCTGCCTGTGCGGGCCAGCCCCGCGGCGGCAGCCGTCAGCCCCACCGGGATAGATTCCAGGGCTGCCAGGGCCTGCCTGCGGTCGGGGTCGCCGAGTCGGCTGGGCACCAGTTGGATGCCGGCAGCGGCCAGTGTCTCTGCCAGGCCGGGAAGTTGCAATGCTTCGGGGTCCCAGCTCAATACGCGCGGCGCGCCCAGCTT
>RFJM01000254.1 GCA_003694905.1 Caldilineae bacterium | reverse complement strand
GCCCTGGCAGGAGCTGATCGCTACGGTGATCCCCGTATCGCACCGCGGGCGTTACTGGGGCATTTCCCTAATCCTCGGGAAGGTCATGGGCATGGCCGGTGCGGTGGTGACCGGATTCCTGCTCACGCGCGTACCCTATCCGACGAATTACGCCGCCATGTTCGGCCTTGGTTTTCTCGCTACCTCCATCTCCCTGCTCTTTACCAATCTGACGGTTGAGCCGGTGATTGACCGCTCGGCGATTCGGGAAGAGCAGGAGAGCAAGCTCTGGCAGAAAGTCGGGGCAATCTTGAAAACCGATCGGAATTTCTTGTACTTCCTGCTCAACAGAGCAGCCGCGTTCTTGAGCACCATGGGGATGGGCTTTGTTGCCGTTTTCGGCATCCAGAAGTTCGATCTGCCCCTCTCATATTCGGCCGTTCTTACCTTCACCATGCTGGCCGCGGAGATCGCCGGATATAGCCTGTGGGGCTACTACGGCGACAAGAGAGGGTACAAGAGAATTCTGGAGTTCAGCCACCTGAGCCTGGCTCTTGGCCTGGCACTCCTCTTGCTTGTTCCGTCGATCTGGGCGTTCTACCTGGCTTTTGCGCTGGTCAGTCTTGCCCATGCCGGAGAGTACATCGCAGACCAGAACATCGCCATGGAATTCGGCACTGATGCCGACCGGCCCACGTACATCGGCATGTCCAAAACCCTTACCGGCCCATTTCTCCTGGTCTCCCCTGTCATCGGAGGAACCCTGGTGGAGGTCTGGGGCTACGAAAGCATGTTCTCGCTCTCACTGGCGATCGCGCTGATCGCCTATGCCCTTATCCGATTCCTGGTGGTAGAACCACGGCTGACGAACGGGACGGCAAACCCCGGCACTTAACCCAACACAGGAGACGGCAATATGATGTCACATGCACGCGTTGTCATTGTGGGCGGCGGAATCATGGGGGTGGGGCTGCTATACCATTTGGCCGCAGCCGGTTGGACAGACTGTTTGTTAGTCGAAAAGGCCGAGTTGACGTCAGGCTCGACCTGGCATGCCGCCGGGCAGTGCCCTAACTTTACTGCGGATTACAACATCGCCAAGATCCAAAATGACACCATTGCCTTTTACCGCCAGTTGGAAGAACGTCCTGGACAGAGCGTTGGATGGCATGGCGTTGGTGGCATCCGCCTGGCGACCACTGAAGAAGAAGTGGATTACTTGCGCGTGGCGGAGGGCATTGCCAAGAGTGTGGGCTTCCGCATGCAAATCATCGGGCCGGAGGAAATCCGGCGCCTGAACCCTTTTCTCAACACCGATGGCGTGCTGGCAGGGGCCTGGACACCAGATGATGGCTATGTTGACCCCTCGGCTGTGACCCATGCGATGGCTGCCGCTGCCAGGGAGATGGGCGCGACCATCATCCGCCATAACCGTGTCACCGACATTCGTTTGCGCCCAAACGGAGAATGGGAAGTGGTCAGCGAACAGGGAAAGATCATCTGCGAGCATGTGGTCAACGCCGGCGGATGTTATGCTGCCCGCATTGGGGCCTGGGTTGGGCTAGAACTGCCCATCGTCAACATGAAACACCAGTACCTCGTTACCGAGCCCATCCCGGAATTCATGGTGCGGGACAAGGAGATCCCGGTCACGCGCGATCCTTACGCCAACGCCTACTACCGTCAAGAGCAATACGGCGGGCTGATCGGTGTCTATGAGCGTCAGGGCACGCAAGAAGCCTGGTCTGGCTCCAATCCCGATTGGGAGTCCGAAAGCGAACTTTTCCCACCCAACTTCGAACCCATTATGCCCGGCCTGGAGCGCGTGATGGAGCGCATGCCCGTTTTTGCCAGGGCGGGCATCCTGCGGGTGATCAACGGCGCCAACCCGCGGACGCCGGACCACAAGCCGTTATTGGGACCGGCGCCCGGCTTGCGCAACTTCTGGCTTTGTTGCGGGCAGAACATGGGCATCGGGCAGGGCGCCGGCGCGGGGAAATACCTGGCACAATGGATGATCCACGGGCAGGCAGAGATCAACATGCTGGGCCTTGACCCCAGACGCTTCGGGTCATTCGCGGATAAGCAATACGCCCGCGCCAAAGCCCATCAGAATTTTGCTCTTATGTACGCCGCCCATCTTCCGGGCGAAGAACGCCTTGCCGGGCGGCCCGCCCGCACCAGCCCGCTATACGAGATACTCAAAGATAAAGGAGCAGAATTCACGGAGACCTTCGGCTGGGAGCGTCCCAAATGGTTCGCATTGGATGGCCGGCAAGAGAAGAAGAGTTTCCGCCGCAGCAACATCTTCGAACTCGTGGGGGAGGAATGCCGGGGGGTGCGAGAGCGCGTAGGCGTGCTGGACCTTTCCAGTTTCACCAAGCACGAAGTCGTTGGCCCCGACGCGGAGACCTTTCTCAACCGTCTCCTGGCCAACCGCATGCCTCGCCGGAAGGGCGGCATTGTGCTGGCGCACGCTCTGACCAAGCACGGGGGTATCGAAAGCGAGTACACGGTCACACGACTGGGCGATGATCACTTCTACCTGGTATCCGCCGCGGCTGCCAATCTGCGTAACACCGACCTGCTCAACCGCGGGAAGCAGCCTGATGAGCAAGTGGTTATCGAAAACGTCACCGATGACTGGGGTGTGCTCGTTCTGGCCGGGCCTCGATCTCGCAGCCTGCTCGCCAAACTTACCAACGCAGACCTGAGTAATGCTGCCTTCCCCTGGCTGACGGGACAGGAAATCGAGGTGGCGGGCGTTTTGCTGCGCGCCCTGCGAATCAACTATGTGGGCGAGCTCGGCTGGGAACTACATGCGCCCATCGACCGACTCGAACAGGTCTACCGGGCAGTATGGGAGGCCGGGATTGAATTCGGTATTGTCGATTTCGGCATGTACGCCCTGACCAGTTTGGGCAAAGAGAAAGCCTACTACTCCTGGGGTGCGGAACTGACCACCGAGGTCACCATGATCGAGGCCGGGATGGAGCGTTTTGTCGATTTTGACAAAGGGGACTTTGTTGGTCGCCAGGCGCTGCTGCGTCGCCGGGAAGAGCCCCTCGCCCGGAGAATCGCCTACCTCGAAGTAGATGCGGTGGATGCCGATGTGCGCGGCGGCGAACCGATTCTCGACGGCGATGCCGTGGTCGGGGTGACCACCTCGGGCGCCTATGGCCACACGGTTTGCAAGAGTCTGGCCTTTGCCTATGTCCGGCCGGAATACTCCGTCCCCGGAACAACCTTCGATGTGGAAATCCTGGGAACGCGCTGTAGGGCCACGGTGCTGCACCAGGCCGTCTACGACCCGCAGAACAAGCGCTTGCGGTCTGACGGCTGAGCACCCTGGAACCCGGTTTGGAGACCTTGCGACGACGCGAGCGCCCGGACCTACTACGGTTTCAGCATAGCAGGGTAG
>RFJM01000253.1 GCA_003694905.1 Caldilineae bacterium | reverse complement strand
CGTCGGGGCCAGCCGCGTGCGCGACCTGTTCGACCAGGCCAAGCGCAACAGTCCCTGCATCGTGTTCATCGACGAAATCGATGCGGTGGGCCGGCACCGTGGTGCGGGTCTTGGGGGCAGCCACGACGAGCGCGAGCAGACGTTGAATCAGATCCTGGTGGAGATGGACGGCTTCGACACCGACACCAGTGTGATCATCATCGCGGCCACCAACCGGCCGGACATCCTGGACCCGGCTCTGCTACGACCCGGCCGCTTCGATCGTCGCGTGGTGCTGGATCGGCCCGATGTGCGCGGGCGCCGCGCCATTCTGGAGATCCATGTGCGGGGTAAGCCCCTGGGACCGGATGTGGATCTGGACGTGCTGGCGCGAGCTACGCCTGGTTTTGTCGGCGCTGACATCGAGAACATGGTGAACGAAGCCGCCATTCTGGCTGCGCGGCGCAACAAGCGGCTTATCGGCATGCGGGAGTTCGAGGAAGCCATCGAGCGCGTGGCACACGGCGGGCCCGAGCGCCGTAGCCGCGTGATGAGTGATTCACAAAAGCGTTTGACCGCTTATCACGAGGCCGGCCACGCGGTCGTGGCCAAGCTCCTGGATCCCAAGAATCCGGTGCAGAAGGTTTCCATCATCCCGCGCGGTCAGGCTTCCGGCTATGCGTGGCAGGTGCCGGAAGAGGAGAAGTCGCTGCATACCAAAGAGGACTTCTTGGCCCGCATTTCCGTGGCCCTGGGCGGCCGCATCGCCGAGGAGCTGGTGTTCGGCGATATTTCCAGCGGTGCTTCCTCCGATCTGGAACAGGTGACCCGCATCGCCCGGGCCATGGTCACCCGCTACGGGATGAGCGATAGGCTGGGGCCCATGGTCTTCGGAAAAAAGGAGGAGATGGTCTTCCTCGGTCGCGAGATCCACGAGCAGCGCGACTACAGCGAAGAGGTGGCCGAGATCATTGACGAAGAGGTGCGCAAGATCGTCGATGAGGGCTACCGCCGGGCCCGCGAAGCGTTGGAGACGCACCGCGATAAGCTGGAACTGGTTGCCCAGAGCCTGATCGAGCGCGAGACTCTGAATCGGGAGGAGTTCGACGCTCTGTTCGAACGCGGTGAACTGCCTGCCGAACCGCCGGCCGGCTCTACCCCCACGCCGACGCGGTCAAAACCTGCGGCTCGGCCGGATGCCGATGCTGCCACCAGACAGGGACCGGCGTCGCCCCCGGCCCCGGCCCCGGCCTGACCCGGCGCCCAGCTTACACCGTTTTCAAACGCATGCCCTCGCCCGCGGGAGCGAGGGCTTCTTCGTCCAGTTGCACCGCGGAAACGGGCAGGGTGAAGGTGATGGTGGTACCCTTGCCGGGCTCACTGTCCGCCCAGATGCGTCCACCGTGGGCCTGTACCCACTGTTTGGCGATAGCCAGCCCCAGGCCATGGCCTCCCGTTTTTCGCGTGCGCGACCAATCGCTGCGATAGAAACGGTCGAAGATGTAGGGCAGATGCTCCGGAGCGATGCCCTCCCCGGTGTCGGATACCGCTACCTGGACTTCGCCATCCACCACCTCCGCGTGGATCTCGATGGTGCCTCCGGGGGGCGTGTAGGTGATGGCGTTGGAGAGGATATTGCCCAATACCTGTTCGATACGCTGCTCATCGATGTCGACCAGCGGTAAGTCGTAGGCGAGTCCTAGGAAGATCTGGATGCCACGTTGGCGAGCTTTGGGGGCCAGCCGGTGAACGGTCGCGCGCACGACTTCCTCGAGCATGGTGGGACGGCGGATCATCTGCAGGGCGCCTGCCTCGGCCAGAGCCAGGTCTTGCAGGTCGTCCAGCAGCCGGCTCAGCAGCATGATCTCATCGTGCAGGGAACCGATAAGCTCGGGCGTGGGTCGGAGCACACCGTCCCGTAGTGCCTCCAGATAACCCCGGATATTGGAGACGGGCGTGCGCAGCTCGTGGGCCACATCACTGACCAGGTTGCGCCGGAGCGCCTCTTGCCGCGCCAGCGCGTCGGCCATGGCATTGAACGCGCGCCCCAGTTCTCCGATCTCATCCTTGCGGGTGACCTCCACCCGCTGCGAGAGGTCACCTTGCTCCATGCGCCGCACCGCGGCAGTCAGCGCCTCCACCGGGCGGAAGATGCGCCGCGAGGCTGTGAAAAGCAGCAGCAGACCCAGACAGCTTGCGATGACGACGGCAATCATCAGCTGCCGATTCACGCTGCCCAGAAAGACATCGGCGGCACTGGGCTCCTCCCCTTCGCGTGAGGTGATGTAGACATAGACCGTCGGACCTTCTCTTGAATCGATGAGCACCGCCGGGCGGCCCAGGTCGTGCCTGCTGCCCCCCTCCAGCAGCAGGCGCTCGATGTGCGCTCCCTTGTCGTCCAGTAGCGCGCCTTCCGAGTCGGCAATCACGCGGCCGTGCTGGTCGGCGAGGATGATACGGTCGCCGGTGATCCGTCCCATCTGCTCCAGCAGGGGCTGCACATTCTCCCAGCTACGGTTCTGCCGGTAGTAGATGAGCAGTTCCGACATGGCCCGACCGCGCTCAACGCTCTTGCTGTCGATATAGCGCTGAAACTCACTCGACATGGAGCGGGTGCCGTAATAGGCTACTGCGCTCATGACCGCAGCGATGACGGCGATCACGGCCATGAGCAGTCGTAGCCGCAGACTATGCAACATCCTCCTGGGCCTCCAGCTTGTAGCCGACGCCATAGACGGTGTGGATGTAGGTAGGCGAAGAGGGGTCGGGTTCGATCTTACGGCGCAGATTCATGATATGCACGTCGACCGTACGTTCCAGGCCCTCGTAGTTGAAGCCGAAAGCCCGTTCCAGCAATTCGGTGCGGGGAAACACACGGCCGGGCGAGCGCGCCATGACATCAAGCAGCTTGAACTCTTTGGGCGTCAGGTGAATGAGGCGATCCCCAAGCCGAACCTCATGACGTAGTGGGTCGATGGTGAGCCCGCCGACCCTGATCTGTGCTTCGTCGGGGCTACTGGATGAGTTGATGCGGCGGAGGACGGCGCGAATACGGGCCATGAGTTCCAGCGGGCTGAAGGGCTTGGTGACATAATCATCCGCCCCCATATCGAGGCCCAGCAGCTTATCCTCTTGCGTGGTACGGGCCGTGAGCATGATGATAGGGACCTTGGATTCGTTGCGCAGAATGCGGCAGACATCCAGGCCGTCGACCTCGGGCAACATGAGGTCGAGGACGATCAGGTCGGGTTTGCGCGTTTGTGCGATTTCCAGGGCCTGCCGGCCGTCGTAGGCGACGAGCGGGACATAGCCTTCTCGTTCCAGGTATACTTTGATCAGGTCGACCGTTTTCTTGTCATCGTCGACGACCAGGATCTTGCGTTCCATGCTCTAAAGCTTAGCACCGAGCGCGAGGCTCGTCAATCTCGATCGGCCGCTGTGTCGAGCTTGTCGCTGCCAGGTGGAGGCACCCAGCAAACCTGGCCATGCGGGGCTGCGCCCGAGGCCGATAACCTGTGGTTCGGGCTTTCCAGCCTGTCTGGACGGACGCGCAAGTCTGCCCTATGGCCGCTTGACTTCCCGTGGGCGCGCCTGCAATGCATACTCACTGAATGGGCCGGGGTGCCCACAGGGCGCGGTGCGGCACCAGTGATGGAGCATCGGCGCTCGGCCGGCCGGAGTGGGGCTGAGCTTATGATTTTTCACGGTCTGCCGGTATGTATGGGATAAGCCCTTGCTTGTAAGCGAGCTCCTGCACTTCTCGTGGCATATCCCGGATATCCACGAGCATCCCATCCATTATCACCAGCCATACCAAGTGATTCCGTATGATGTGGCTGGGCAAGGTCCATTCTGGTGTCATATAGCGCATCCCGAACATCTTCCGGATTTGCACTGCTTTGTTGGAGCCAGTGTTTTTCTTCACCCCAAACGCCTGACACAATTCTTCCGCACTCAAATACGGTTCAAACGATGGGGAGAACAGGAAATTCACCGTGCCGATCGCGTACACAATCGCACACGCCCATACTTCAGGGCGTCCTCGCAGGAGAGGCGATGGGCTTTTTTGCGCCAGTCGCGCCGCCAACTTCCGTCCCATCTCTGCATATTCTTCGTTGAGGTACTGGCGGCACACTCTGTCGATCAGCGCGGTGATCTCCAGGTAGCGGGGCTCCACCTGCTTGGACATCATTTCGCGTTTCGTAGGCTCGCTTGGTGGCATTAGCTTTTCTCTCGTTTCAATGGTCAGGCGGCTCCTCCACCCGCACTGCCACAGGCTCCACCGTCACCACACGCACGTCCGGCGCATGCCCGCTTACTTGCTCGTAGACCACATACAGCGCCTGCCCCGCGGTGCGGTCCACTCCTGCCAGACAAGAGGGCAGAGGCTCTTCGGCCGGCACGTACGCCGCCCAACGGGACGGTCTGGTCTCGTAGAACGAGAGCTCGGCGTCGAGGCGCTGCAGGTCCACCTGACCTTCGGCAGGTCGCAAGAAGTACCCCTTGAGCACCGGCCGCGTTTCGTCGAGCAGCGAGCAGATCAGATAGACCGCGTCCGGGTAGTGGGCGTTGAAGGCGTCGGATGCCGAGGGATAGGCCGGATCTTGCGGATGGCTGTGATAGATGGCGATCATCTCATCCCCGGCCTCCTCCCAGTCAAACTGCACCAGCAGTGCGACCGGATCCACCTCGTAGTCCATCACCGGGTTGGCGGCTACGTTGCGGGCCCTGCGGATTTCCGTCACCCAGCCGCCGCGACCGCGCAGGAGGCCACACACTTCCTGGGGCTTACCCTCGCGGGCATGGGCGACGATCTCGTCGAAGATGTGGCGGGGCAGATGGAGAGTTGCGGACATGGTTAGGGGCAAAGGAACGAGTTCGAGCTGGAGACCCGAAGTAAAGCGCACAGCAGGCAGCCTGTCAAGTCCGGTCTCCATCACGCGACTACACTATCGGGCAGGCCAGGCGGGAGCGGATGCGGCCGACGACGGCGACGGTGAAGGGTCTGCTGGCGGCCCTGGTCGGATGCGACGAGGATCGCTTGCATGATTTCTACCACATGCAGGGCCAGCTCTCCGGCGGCGCGATGGGGTCTACCCTGGGCGAAGGCGTAGGAAAGCTCTGCCAAGCCCAGGCCGCGACTCTGCTCCACATTGCCATGCGTCAGCGGCACCTCCGCCGGCCGGCACCGGGGCTAGTATCCGTGAGCACGGATGTACTCGGCCAGGCGCAGTCCGAGCTCGCGGTGGGCCTCCTTGCCCCAGGGATGGCCCTCCGGCGAAGGGGGATAGGCCTCGGGGTCATCCAGCCATTCCCCCACATCGACGTAATCCAGCAAGCCCTCCGCTTCCAGTGCGAGGATCTCGTCCCGTATGGCGGGGAACCTGTCCAGGGAGCCGTCATTGGTAGCGATGACAATCAGGGGTACCCCCTGCTGACTCAGGTCCTGGGCAAATGTTTGCAGCAAGGTATTGTAGAACGCTTCCTCGGCTTCGACCCGAGCATCTTCCCCGCCTGTGCCGGACGTGGCCTCGGTGGCTGCGTAGGCCTGGGCCAGCTCGCGCCGCTGCAGCAAGGGAAATACGATGTAGCGCAGATAATTGTAAATCTGACTCTTCTGCACGATGGAGCGCGAGAGAAAGGCTTTTATGCCGCTCTCCGGTCGCCGGACACTCCTGAAAATGAAGCGCCCGTTATCTACCTCGGCCACGCGGTTGTAGAACCCATCCTCCGGATCATTGCCGGCAAATTGCAGGATGACCAACGCGGGCCGGTAAAGCTGACCGAACTCGTAGTAGCGCCGGATCTCTTGGGGCAGGCCGTAGCCACCCACCGCCAGATTGATGACGTCGTAGCTGTCCGCCAAAGCTCGATCCATCACGGCGGGGTATTCTTCGCCGTCGTTTACGCCATGGCCAAAGGAATGTGAATCGCCCAAAACCACGATATTCTTCTTTTCGTAGCGATTGGAAATGGGCACGGGTTCGCCACGATACCCCAGTTCATTGATGGTGTATTCGAAACGCCATCGGCCCGGCACTTCGTCTACCATCGTCACCCCGGGATAGAGGGTGTGGCCGTAACGGTCGGAGATCTGCCAGCGCGGATAGAGCGATTTGGTGGGATTGAGCAGGCGGATCAATAACTCCAAGACCACGAGGGTCGCAATCAGCATCAGCACCGCGCCCACTGCTGCAAAAGCTGCTCGTTTTTTCCGACTCATGCTCTCCCGTTCCGGGTCTTGTAACATGCGTTCAGTCCGTCTTACAATGATATTGCCGTTGCCCGCGGCTACGGCGGCCGCAATCGTACCACGAACGAGCGGCTTACCCCAAAACCAATCGCGCCAACCGTTTCTATCCCATGAACTACGCAAACACCATCGCCGCCGAACTGGGCATCCAGGCCTGGCAGGTTGCGGCCGCCATCGAGCTGCTGGACGACGCCAACACCATCCCTTTCATCGCCCGCTATCGCAAAGAAGCGACCGGCAGCCTGGACGAAGAGCAGCTACGGCGCATTGCGAAGCGGTTGGACTATCTGCGGAAGCTGGACGCCCGTAAGGCCGCCGTCCTGGCCGAAATCGAAAGCCAGGGGAAGCTGACGGCCGAATTGGAGCAGCAGATCAGGGACGCGGGCACACTGCAACAGGTGGAAGATCTCTATCTGCCCTACAGGCCAAAGCGTCGAACTCGTGCCACCATCGCCCGCGAGCGAGGTCTGGAGCCCCTGGCCGATCTCCTGCTCGAGCAAGAACCGGGCCTGGTTCCGGAACAGGCGGCGGGGCAGTTTCTGGGCGAGGAGGTGCTGGATGTGGAGACGGCCCTGGCGGGCGCACGCGACATCATTGCCGAACGGGTGGCCGAACACGCCGTGGTGCGCGAGCTGACACGCCGCGAGTCGTTCAAAGAAGGATATGTGCTCAGCCACCTGTCGACAGAGGACGCCGATCCGGAGGGCCGCTATCACCTGTATCACGATTTTCGCGCTCCGTTGCGGGCTCTGGCACCCCATCAGTGGCTCGCCCTGCGGCGAGGCGAAGCCGAAGGCCGCCTCAAAGTACGCATCGAGACTCCGGACGAGGACATCGAGCACAAGATCGCCCATCTCTTTCTCACACGGCAGCCCACGCCTGCCGGCAGTCATGTCTGGGCTGCCATCGCCGATGGATATCAACGACTCCTCAAACCGGCCATCGACCGCGAGCTTCGGGCTCGTCTGGGGGAGACCGCCGACGACCACGCCATTCAGGTCTTCGCCACCAATCTCCGCAGTCTGCTCCTGCAACCTCCTGTCAAAGACCGGGCTGTGATGGGCATCGATCCCGGCTATCGCACCGGCTGCAAAGTGGCCACGGTGGACCCGACCGGCAAGCTGTTGCATACGGCGACCATCTATCCGCACCCGCCCCGGAATGAGGTCAAGCAAGCGCTGCGCGTGTTGCGAAAGCTGGTGGAGATGGACGGGATTACGGTTATCGCTATCGGCAACGGCACCGCCAGCCGTGAGACCGAACTCCTGGTAGCCGAATTCATCCGCGAGGTGGCAGGTCTGGCCTATGTCATGGTCAGCGAGGCCGGCGCCTCCGTGTACTCTGCCTCGGCCCTGGCGCGCGAGGAGTTCCCCGATCTGGATGTGTCGATGCGGGGCGCGGTTTCCATTGCCCGCCGCCTGCAAGATCCCCTGGCCGAACTGGTCAAGATCGATCCCAAGAGCATCGGCGTGGGCCTGTATCAGCATGATGTGGACCAGAAACACCTGGCGCAAACCCTCGACGCCGTGGTCGAGTCGGTGGTGAACCATGTGGGGGTCGATGTGAACACGGCTTCGGCCGCGCTTCTCGGCTACGTCTCCGGGATAAGCAAACGAGTTGCCCGGGAGATCGTGGCTTATCGCGATGCCAACGGGCCATTCCGCTCGCGGGCGGAGTTGAAAAACGTGAAAGGCTTGGGCGACAAAGCCTTCCAGCAGGCCGCAGGTTTTCTGCGCATCCCCGGCGGGCGTAATCCCCTGGACAACACCGTGATCCATCCCGAGTCCTACCAGACTGCCCGCGAGTTATTGGATCTGGCCGGGCTGAATCTGCGCATGGCCGACCTGCCCCGGCGGCTCGCCCGGTTCCGCGAGCAGAACGATCTGGCAGAGGTGGCCGAGATGCTCGGCGTGGGGCTCCCCACTCTTACCGACATCATCGACGCCCTGATTCGACCGGGCCGGGACCCGCGCGACGACCTGCCTAAGCCCGTGCTGCGCCAGGATGTCCTCACCATCGACGACCTGCGTGAAGGGATGGTGCTCAAGGGTACGGTGCGCAATGTGGTGGATTTCGGCGCTTTTGTCGATATCGGTCTCAAGCACGAAGGCCTGGTCCATGTCAGCAACATGGCAGCACACTACGTGCGGAATCCCCACGAAATCGTGAGCGTGGGCGACATCGTCGACGTGCGGGTCCTCAAGGTGGACAGGGAGCGAGGCCGGATCGCGCTGTCCATGGTCCTTTGAGCTGCCGCATGTTGGCCGCCCCCCTCAGGCCGGACGTGGCCGCCCCGCCTTGTCGATTTATGCGGTCACACGCGGCTACTCGCTTTCGCGCCTGATCAGGACGGCTCCGTTGGTCAGCCCTACCAGCGCTTGCTCGAAGGCATCGGCCTGCTCTACCGGCAATCGGAGCCGGTAGGTCACATCGGCAGCGTAGGCCTCCTCGACGATCTCGGCCTCAAACTGGGGCAGCAACCGCTGCAGAGGCGTGACGCTGCCGTAGTCGATGACGACTGTCATCGACAGAGTTGGCACATGTTCGACGGTGGGCAACGTCTCCAGGGCATAGCGCACACCACCGCTGTAGGCGCGCACCAGCCCCCCTTTGCCCAGCTTCGTACCGCCAAAGTAGCGCGTCACCACCGCGGTGATGTCGCCGATGCCGCTGTGTTGCAGTACGGTAAACATGGGCCGGCCCGCGGTGCCGTGCGGCTCGCCGTCGTCGCTATAGCCGATCTGCGAAGTGCTGCCGGGCGGCCCCACCAGGTAGGCCCAGCAGTTGTGACTGGCGTCTGCGAACTCCTCTTTGATGGTGGTGATGAAGGCGCGGGCGGCCTGCACCGTCGGCGTATAAGCCACTGTCGTGATGAAGCGACTTCGCCTGATCTCCTCTTCGACCCGGTGCCTGCCGGCGGGAATGAGGTAGCGAGTAGACATGTCCCAATTCTATCATACCTTGTTGCATGTCTCCTTCTCCCTGTGCTATGCTCTACGCGAGGTGCCTGCCTATGACCCCTGACACACAAGCTGTTCCCGACCCGACGCATAGCCCGGCCGATGCGACCGAGACCGCAGCCTGGTACTGGTTTGCCTACGAGTCGGGATTGGCGCTGCGCCGGGCCAAGGAAATCGTCGGGCAGCATGTCATAGGCGCGGGCCAGCGTCTGGCAGATATCCTGCACGAGGCACCTGCGGTGTGGGAACTGGCCCTGGGCCTGAGCAAAGCCGAGGTCGGCCTGCTGGAGGAGCGCCGCGAGGGCCTGCACCAGGCCGATGGCCGGGTCTCGGCATGGCAGGCCGAGGGCATAGGTCTGGTGCGCATGGACCAGCCGGGTTATCCCGCCACCCTGCGCGTACACCTGCGCCCGGAACATCGCCCGCTGCTGCTCAGCTATCGAGGCGACCTCGACCTGCTGGAACTGCCCGGCATTCTGCCTCTGGCGGGCGAGAAGATCGACGAAGAAGCAACGACCTGGACCGTAGCCACCATGCTGGACATCGCCGCCGAGGGGGCATTGCCGCTGGCTGTGGCCCGCCCCGGTCTCTATGCCGCCCTGGTGCGCGAACTTCTGGCGCGGGAAGCCCCCCTGGCCCTGGTCGTGGCGCAGGGGCTGGCCGTTTATCGTCCACCGGCAGCGCTGAAGGCGGCGGTGGACGCCGGCCGCGCCCTCTTGCTCAGTCCATTCCAGCCCGTGTGGGCACCGCCCCAGGCTCGGGCGAATCCCATGCTCCCGCATGCGGCCACCTTTGCCCAGGCGCTGGCCCACGCCTTGATCCTGGTCTCCCCTCCCTATCCTTCCGGCCTCACGCCGGAGCAACCCTGTTTCCTGCGGCCGGGTTTGCCCAAAACTGTGGGCTGCCAGACGTACTACGAAGACCCTGCTCAGGTGTTCATGCAGCTGATCGAGGTGCCGGCAGCCGCGGCAGCGGCCAACGCGCCCGACATCGCCTTTGAAGAACCCCAACCCAGGCATACGATCGAGGCCGAGTCCCCCCTTGATCCCGACGATCTGATCGAGCGGTTGTCCCAACTGGGCCATGTCCCCGAGGCGATGAAAGAACGCCTGCGGCGCCGGCAGCCCTAGGGTGTGAGGTGTAGGATTGGTGCGACAGCGATTTCTCGCGCCTCGCGATCTTGCTTTGCTCTCGGTACTGCTGCTGGTGGCGGTATTGGGACTGTGGCTGTTGCGACGGGAAAACGCGGTGTCTTTGGGTCCCCAGCAGGTGGTACAGACCACCAACCCCAAAGCGGGGGTGCACACCCGCCTGGAAAATGAGGTGGAAGCATGGAAGATCAAGCGTACCCTGGAAATGGTGCGGGAGATGGGTACACCATGGATCGTGGAATACTTTCCCTGGGCTTTCAGCGAACCCCGCAAAGGTTCTTTCAGATTCGACCATGCGGATCTGGTTGTGGATCATGCCAACCGCCAGGGTCTGACGGTCATCGCTCGTCTGGGTCTGGTCCCGGAGTGGGCGCGTCCGCGTGAGAGTATCAGCACTTATCTGGATCCCGAACACTACGACGACTTCGCGGCCTATGCCGCCGCCTTCGCCGACCATTTTTCCGGTCGCGTCCGGCATATCATCATCTGGAACGAGCCCAATCTCAGCCTGGAGTGGGGGTATCGTCCACCCGATCCCCAGGCCTACAGCGAGTTGCTTTGCCGCAGCGCCGAAGCCATCCGCCAGGTGGCACCCGATGTGGTGATCCTCGGCGGTGCGCTGGCGCCCACCACAGGCGATCCCGAAGGAGATCTGGGCATCGGCGATCTCGAGTTCCTGGAAGGCATGTACGGCGCCGGTGCAGGTCCCTGTTTCGATGCGCTTGCAGCCCACGCCTACGGACTCACCTTCCCGCCCGATGACCCACCCGATCCTGAGGTCATCAATTTTCGGCGGGTCGAGTTGCTGCGCCAGGTGATGGTCCGGAACGGTGACGGGGACAAGCCCATCTATATCACGGAGTCGGGTTGGAACGATCATCCTCGTTGGACGCGAGCAGTGCGGCCCGCTCAGCGCATCCGCTACACCCTGCAGGCGTATGACATGGCCCGCGAGTGGCCCTGGCTGCAGGTGCTGGCGATGTGGGCTTTTCGCTATCCCTGGCCCGAACACAACGTGCGCGACTACTACACATTCGTCACGCCCGATTTCCAGCCCAAACCTATTTATCTCGAGCTGCAGAAGGCTCTGCTGTCTGGAGCATCTCCGACAGTTTCTCGATAAAGCGATCGCGAGCCGCCAGTTCGGCCGGGGTGAAGTGTGCGTTCAGGAGGCGATTCTTGAATGCCTGGGGATCCACATCCTCGGGAACCGGCCAGACCTGCAGCGGTTCGGCCGCGATGCGCTGGTCCTTGCCCCAGACGAATTGCTCATTCACCACCATCCCCTTGTCCCGCGCAGAGAGCGGCCAGGTGGCGTCGACGATCATCTCCCCCTCGGGCAGTTCCAAGATCAGGTAGTTATGGACATCCACAAAGCGGCCTCCGGCTTCGGCCAGTGTCTTCTCCAGATCGGGTGGCAGCTCGCCCGGACGAAAGTGTCGGGCCGTGGTACAGGCCATGACACGGGCGCTCAGACCCAGTTCTGCAAACAGAGCCTTGAGCAGGTAGTGCTTGCCCGAGCACGTCCCGCGCCATTCCCGGATGATGGTCTCGGGCCGGCGGTCGCTGGCGCGACGATAGGGCATGTCGCGCACCAAGGTGAATGCCGTCGCCGCGTCGATCTCGGCGTCGGCCGCGAGCAATCCCCTGCGCATCGCCTCTTGCTTCAGCATGGGCAGTAAGCGAGCTCTCTGTTGCGAATCAGCCTGCAACACGCGGTTGCCCTTTGGGTCAATATCCGACGTCATACTCCTTTCCTCCTCTACTACGTGCTACACGCGTTCTTCGTAGAGATCCGTGCGCAGACGTATGCGCCAGGTCAATCCTTTTTCTCCTGAATAGGTCACCAGACCCTTCATCTGTGTTTCGGCTATGGCGAAGATATTCTGAACACCCAATGAGTTTTGGCGGCGGAGGTCCACATCGGGCCCGAGACCGACCCCGTTGTCCCAGAACTCCATTTCGATCTCGTGAGGTCCGGCCTGATAGAGCCGCAGACCGATCTCACCCGCCTTGCCGTTGGGGAAAGCGTGTTTCATAGCATTGGACATCAGTTCGTTGATCAGCAACCCACAGGGAATAGCCGTGTCGATCAACGCCTCCAGGGACTCGATGTCGAGGTGCAGTCGGATGCGGCCCCCTGTGGTGTCGTACGTCCGGTACAGCATCCTGGCCAGATCTTCCAGGTAGTCCTTCAGATTGATGCGTGACAGATTCCGGCTCTCGTAAAGTTTCTGCTGCACCAGCGCCATGGTCTGGATGCGTGTTTCCAGGTCCATGAAGCTATTCTCAACCTCCGGAGTGCCAATCCGCGTTGCCTCCATGCTCAACCACGAAAGGATCACCTGCATGTTGTTCTTGGTACGGTGATACAGCTCGCGCAATAGGGCTTCTCGTTCGAGCACGGCCTGCTGCAGCCGTTCTCGGGCCTGCTTCCGCTCGGTGATGTCTTCCAGGATGCTCACGAAGCGCGTTACCCGTCCCTGCTCATCCAACAACGGTGTGATGGTCATGCCGGCATGGAACAGCGAACCATCTTTGCGGCGATCGGTCGTTTCACCTCGCCAGACCTGCCCGGAAAGGATGGTTTTCCAGAGCCTCTCGTAGTAGTCCTGGCTGTGAACGCCCGATTTTAGCACGCGCGGGGTCTGGCCCAGGACCTCTTCGACCGTGTAGCCGGTGAGCCTGGTAAAGGCGGGATTGACCCACTGGATGTGGCCCTCGCGGTCTGTCATGAAGATGGCGTTGCCGGCGGTTTCCAGCGCCGCGGCCTGCCAGCGCATCCGTTCTTGAGCGCGCCGGCGTTCGGTGATGTCGATGACCGCGCCTTCCACGGCAGGGCGACCATCATAGATGATCGGCCGGGCAAACATTTCTAGCCACACTACCTCTTCGTCCTTGCGGATACCGCGATATTCGTAACGTTCTGGCGCCTCGGCACCTGCCAGCCGGCGCATGTAATGCCCCCACACCAGATCTTGGTCGCTCGGGTGCACCAGCGCACGCACCCTTTCCGGCGGCAGAGCGTAAAGTTCCTCCAGCGTGTAGCCGCAGATGTCGGCAAAGGCCCGGTTTGCAAATACAATGCGGAAGTCCTGGACGATGACGATGCCTTGCAGAGTGTTATCGACAATGGTGCGGAAACGACGTTCCGAACGGGCCAGTCTCTCCAGTAGCCGCTCGCGCTCCGTAACATCCTCCATCGCCAGCAGGATGAACTGCGTTTTTCCGTGCTCATCATAGAGGCGACGGGCGTTGAGCCGCATAATGCGCTCGCCCTGTTCGGCGAAGTCGTGCCGCACCTGGAAATCCTCGAAGCTTGTGTTCTTCGGCAGGATCTCTTCCAGCAGATGCCGTAGCTCCGGAATGTCCCACTGCCGCTCACCCAGCTCGTAAATGGGCCGTCCCTCGGTTGCCTCCCGCGTGAGCGCATAGTTGTCGTAGAAAGCCCGATTGGCCCGTACAACGCGCAGCTGCGGATCCAACACCAGCAGCGGCTGTCGCAACGTCTCGATGATGGCATCGGCAAAGATGCGCGCCTCGGCGAGAGCTCGTTGTGCTGCCCGCTCGCGTGTCTGGTCGCGGAAGATCAGTACGGCGCCCAGGATCTTGCCCGTCTTGTCCGTGATAGGAGCGCCCGCGTCGGCAATGGCATATTCCTGCCCATCCCGCGAGATCAGCAGCGTGTGATTGCCCAGGCCAACGACCACCCCCTCGCGCAAGACCCGCTCTACCGGATTGACCGGCCGCTTCCTGGTCTGCTCATTGACGATATGAAACACCACCTCCAGTGGCCGCCCCCGCGCCTCTGCTTCGGACCAGCCGGTCAGTCGCTCTGCTTCGGGATTCATACGCACTACACGGCCCCGCGCGTCGGTGCTGATCACCGCGTCTCCGATACTATACAGAGTCGCGCGAAGTTCCTGTTCCTGCCGTGCCAGAGCTTCCTGAGCCTGAGCACGTTCGGTAACATCCTCGATGGCCAGCAGGATGAACTGCGTTTTTCCGTGCTCATCATAGAGGCGACGGGCGTTGAGCCGCATAATGCGCTCGCCCTGTTCGGCAAAGTCGTGCCGCACCTCGAAATCCTCGAAGCTTGTGTTCTTCGGCAGGATCTCCTCCAGCAGATGCCGTAGCTGCGGATTGTCCCATTGCCTATCCCCCAGTTCGTAGACCGAGCGCCCCTCGGTCGTCTCCGGTGTCAGCGCATAGCTGTCGTAGAAAGCCCGATTGGCCCGCACAACGCGCAGCTGCGGATCCAACACCAACAGCGGCTGTCGCAACGTCTCGATAATGGCATCGGCGAAGATGCGCGCTTCTTCGGCTTTCAGGTAGTGGTGGACGGGATCGTCCATAAGTGGGATCCTGTGGGGTGACGCCTGAACGTCAAAACCTGAGTATCGACTGAGTTGACAAGGCCGTCAGCAATTCCTTTGCCCAAAATGCCTGTCAACTACGAGCAGACATTATCCCATCGCTGGCGGCAATTGTCAATCCGTGCGCGCCCAAGGGGTGCATTTCAGGATGGGGGCAACCTGCAGGAGAGGCATTCCAGCCTGGCACCGCCGCCAGTCCTGAGCAGCGCCGCATGGTAAGCTGAAACGGCGG
>RFJM01000252.1 GCA_003694905.1 Caldilineae bacterium | reverse complement strand
GAAAGCGACAGAATTGATCGGATGTTATTCGCGTAGTCAATGACTATGAATCTACACATCCCACCCAAACGAACCAACAGTCCCTTCCACACCCCCAACACCCGCACTAACCACCCACCCGTCCCCTATACCGCAGCAACAGCCATCTACACCCCAAACGCCGACCCCAAAAGGGAAAAGCACCCCAGCGCCCGACTATCCCCCGCTCTCGCGCCCTCCCCGCGTCACGGCCCCAACACCGTACTTCGACCGCAGCCTGTCGAGAGTTTCCTGCAGCCTGCGGTCGCGGTCGGCCTCAATGTCCCAGAAGCTGAGCTGCCGGTAGCCCCGGCCAAAGCCGCTCACGCCCACGCCCAGGAGACGCACCGGCCGGCCTGGCTTCCAGGCAGCGCTGAACAGGCGATTCGCCGCTTCATAGATCTCGTTGTCCTGGTCGGTAGGCGAGGAGAGCGTCGTCTGGCGGGTGATGGTGGTGAAATCAGGCCAGCGCAGCTTGATCTTGACCGTGCTGCCTTGCAGGCCCTTCCGGCGCAGGTTGCGCCCCACACCTTCCGACAGGCGCCGGAGAGTACGCTGCAAGGTGCGGCGGTCGGCCACGTCGCGCGGGAAGGTCACTTCCTTGCTCACCGACTTGGTCTCATGCTCGGTGACGACGGGGCGGTCGTCGATGCCGCGGGCGCGGCGGGCCAGGTCGTGGCCGTGCTTGCCGAAGAGGCGGACCAGTTCGGCCTCGGGATAGGCTGCGATGTCGCCGATGGTATGGATGCCAAGCGCTGCCAGGCGATCGGCGGTCTTGGGGCCAACGCCCCACAATGCCCGGGTGGGGAGGGGGGCCAGGAACGCCGCTTCCTGGCCGGGCGGGACCACGGTGATGGCGTTGGGCGGCTCGGCCCCGCGGGCACGGCTCTTGCCCACATCGTTGGCTATCTTGGCGACCAGCTTGTTGGTCGCGACGCCCAGGGAGCAGGGAAGCGAGAACTCGTTTCGGATGGCGGCCTGGATACGCCTGGCCAGTTCGGCGGGTGGCTCGGGCAGGTCGCTCAGGTCGAGGAAAGCTTCGTCGATGGAGAGCTGTTCCAGCAGAGGGGTAAACTGGCGCAGCCGCGCCATGACCCGGCGCGAGACGTCGTCATACAGACCGTGTCTGTTCGAGACAACGATCAGGTCGGGACAGAGGCGGATGGCCTGAGCCATGGGCATGGCAGAATGGATGCCGTACTGCCGCGCCGCGTAAGAACAGGATGCTACCACCCCGCGCCCCTGGGGACTCCCGCCAACGGCAAAAGGCTTGCCACGCAGATCGGGATTGCGAAGCTCCTCGACGGCGCAAAAGAAGGCGTCGAGGTCGAGGTGAAGGATTTTCCGGGTCATCAGCCACGTAGGCGAAGAGGGCGATATCATCGCCGCGGGTAACTACTCAACCTGTGATTGCCAGGAGCGAAGCGACGAAGCAATCTCCTATTTGACAGGATAGGGGGCATTTCCGCAAGAGGGCTTGCTATCGCCGGACATGTCTGAGTAGTTACCGCCGCGGCCGCAAGAAACTCTCGGCGTTTTCGGCGGTTTCGTGAGCAGGTGGCCTGCCCGCAGGGTAGGGGAGGGCGCAAGGCCATCTAGCCGTTTTGGCGCAGTCCGCCCATCAGCCAGGCATCCAGCAGTTTCTTTTCCTCGGACGTCAGCTCCAGTTCCGCATCCTGGCAGCGGGCGAGCACGCTGTTGCGATAGACTCGGGCCAGGCTGCGGGGGGTATCCCGTTTGCTGAACCGGTGTTTGGCGTAGGTCATGCCCTTGAGGACGAAGGAGACGTTGGCGCGGGAGATGGTTTCGCCCTGCTCGATGCAACGGTCGCGCACCGATTTCGATGTATTTGTCAGGTTGTAGGGAGCCTCTTTCAGGTCTTCGGCGATGGCCGTGAAGAGCAGGGCATACTGCCTGGGCGTGAGATTGGGCGTGCCCGTGATCTGGCTGACCCGCTCGGCGAAGGTTGCGAGTTCGGGCGCGACCTCCTCTTCGTCGGCCGCGTGTTCGGCTGCGGGTAGTTCATGACGTTCGGGATCGTAAAGGTAGCCGGGGGATGGCGTGGTGGCGATCTCGAACTCCAGGCCTTCTTCGCTCAGCAGGAGATTCTTGAAGGTGCCGGCGCCGGCCCATCGGGATGCCAACACCCTTTCGCCCAGCTTGTTGGTCACCTCATGGGCGGCCTTGGCCATGAGAATGGGCTCATCTGCCTCCGCGACCATCTTGCGCACCAGGCTCAGGATCTGGCCGCGCAGGCGTTCCTCTTCGGAGATATCGGCGGGGCGTTCCGGTGCACGGCGTCCGACAGCGCGGCGCGTTTTCTTCGGCACCTGCACGGTCACGCGCCAGGGATCGCCTTCGGTGATGTGCAGATCGGGATGGCGCCGGGTGAGATCGGTGGTGAGTGCCCGCAATGAGAAGAAGCCCAACCAATTGCTGTCCCGGCGGAACTCGGGAAACTCGCGGTAGATACGCGGCAGATCTGTGGCCAGGATTTCGCCGTTGGCGCTGGCTTCGGCGTAGAGTTTCTCGGCCATCGCTTCCAGCAATTGCGGCGTGGCCGTGATCACCAGAGGCTTGTCGCCCTTGCGCAGTCCGCGACGGACCTCGCCCGTCACCAGCGCGTGCTCGATGAACACGTCCTCGCTGATGACCAGGTCGCTGGCGGCGATGTAGGCGGGAGAGGCAGGCCCGGCAGCCAGCACCGCGGTCTTGCGGCCGTGGGCGCGCAGCCGCAGGAGCACCGGTGTAAAGTCGGCATCACCCGAAAAGATGATGAACTCGTCGAAATGGGTCTTGTGCTCCAGGGTGTCGATGATGTCCATCACCATGTAGATGTCGGCGCTGTTCTTGCCCTGGGAGGTCAGGGATGGACAGTCGATGACCGAGAAGGCCGAGCGAATGAAATAGGGGCGGTAGCGGTGAAAGTCCCGTGGGTTGAGGTAACAGCGGCGAATCAGGATTTCGCGTTTGGGCTGTGGGGTCTGCTGGCCGTTGTTCAGGCCGGGCATGCCCTGCATGAGCCAGTTGAGCCACGAGGCCGGGTCGATACCGAAGCGTTCGGCAGCAACTTCGTCGAGCTGCTGCAGTCCCAAATAGATGTTGTCGAAGTCGACAAACAAGGCTGATTTGAGGGGTCGATTATTCTCTTGTGACATGATACAGTTTGGAGTGGGGTTGGCCGGCGAGCGGATTTCCTACAGGCCGGCGCGGCCGGGCCATTGTGGCCGCGGCTTGCCGACCGCGGTAGCAAAGAGGTCCCTGCCTGCGCCGAGCCGGCGCGCTCGCAATGCCAACACAGAGTGGGATAGGTGGGGGAAGGGGCCAACAACGAAAACAACGCATATCCCCGTTGCCGGGCACCCCTGGCAGGGGGAAGGTATGTCTGACATACCCTTGGTCCTATTCTGACACTAAAACGGGCGGGACGCAAGTCCTGCATCCCGCCCGAAGGTACCGCTCACATGTTGCGACGCACGCCCAGTGTCAGAGTTACGCCATCGATCTTCACCGTTTCGACGTGCGCATCCTCGGGTGGATGGTCGTCGACCAGCTGGTCGCTCAGGGTTTCGAGCTGGATGTAGGCCCCCCACTCGTCGATGACTCGGGCCAGGTCGGAGCTGGGGGTATCATACCAGGTGGTGATGTGGTCCTCGATGTTGAAGCCTGCGTTCTTGCGCATGTTCTGGACGCGGCGGACCACCTCCCGTGCGATGCCTTCCGCCTTCAGTTCCGGTGTGAGCACCGAATCGACGGCCACGGTGAGGACTTTGTCGGCGGCGACGGCCAGACCCTCGGCCGGGTGCGTGCGTACCACCACTTCCTCCGGCGCCAGGGCGATCTCGCGCCCGTCCACCTGTACGACGACGGACTCGCCCTCGTTGACACGAGCCACCACCTCGGCGGCCGGCAGCGCTGCCAGGGCCTGGCGCACCTTGGGGAAGTCGCGCCCCAGCTTCGGGCCCAGCAGGCGGTTGTTGGGCAGCACTTCGTAGGTGACCAGTTGGCCCGGTTCCGACACGAACTCGATGGCTTTGACATTCAGCTCGTCGGCGACAATGTCCATGATCTCGGAGGTGAGCTCGCGCCGACCTTCCTGCACGTGCACCAGCGCCTTTGCCAGAGGCTGGCGTACCCGCAAGTTGGCGCTGCTGCGGGCGCTCAGCCCCAGGCTGGTGATGCGGCGGGCCAGCGCCATCTGTTCCAACAGAGCCTGGTCGATGGCTTCCTCGTCCGCCTGCGGCCAGTCGGTGTGGTGGATGCTCTCGCGCGCCTGGGGATAGACCGAACGCACCAGGTTCTGGTACATGACTTCCGTCATGAAGGGCTGGATGGGAGCGATGGTTCGGGCCAGTTTCACCAGCACGTGGTACAGGGTGGCGTAGGCTTCGTTCTTGTCGTCGTCCTGCTCGCTTTTCCAGAAGCGGCGGCGGCTACGGCGCACATACCAGTTGGTCAGGTCTTCGACCAGGGCCTCGACGGCCAGGGTGGTGCTGAACGCGTCGGAGTTCTCCAGGGCGTCGGTTGCTTTGGCCACAACCTGGTTAATACGCGCCAGGATCCAGCGATCGAGCGGGTTGGAGACCTGGGGCGTGGGGCCTTCGGGATGCGCGGGATCGAAGTCGCTGCCGTCCCCGCGAGTCGGCTCCCAGTGATCGAGATTGGCGTAGGTTACCAGGAAGTTGTACACATTCCACAGGGGGATGTGCAGCCGGCGGCGGACTTCGTCGGCACGATGATAGCCGAACAACAGGTTGTTCTCGGGCTTCTGCGCGGCATAGAGCCAGCGCATGACGTCCACGCCCATCCTGTCCGCGGCCTCGTTGAACTCGATGGCGTTGCCCCAGCTCTTGTGCATTTCCCGGCCATCCTCCGCCAGTAGCGAGGCATAGCCGAAGTTCTCCAGGAACGGCGGCGAATTGTCGATCACCGTTGCCATGGCCAGCAGGCTGTAGAACCAGTTGCGGAACTGGCCGGGGAAGGATTCGCTGATCCAGTGGGCGGGGTACCACTTACGCCAGTATTCCCGGTCGCTGCGGTAGCGCAGTGTCGAGAAGGGCACGATCCCGGCGTCGAGCCAGGGATTCCCCACGTCGGGGATGCGATGCATGAGGCCACCGCACTTGTCGCAGCGGATCTTCACCGCGTCAATGAAAGGACGGTGGGGCGTATGCCCGGCGAAGGTTTCCCAGCCCTCGACCGCGCGCGCTTCCAGCTCATACTCGTCCCCGATCACATGGTAGTGGTCGCAGTCCTCGCACATCCAGAAGGGCAGGGCCAGACCCCAGTAGCGCTTCTTGGAAATCATCCAGTCGTGCATGTTGCGCAGCCAGTCCAGCTCGCGCGCATGGCCGAATTCGGGGATCCAGCGGATCTGATCGACCACGTCCATGATCTGGTAGCGCAGGCTGCGGGCCTTTTCTTCCGGCGTGACTTCGGAGCGCGGCTTGTCATACAAAGGCCCCATGCTGATGAACCACTCGTCCACAAGCCGGAAAACCAGTTCGGTGCCGCAGCGCCAGCAGGTGGGGTAACGGTGGCTGTACGGCTCCACATGATAGAGGATGCCCTTGCGCTCCAGGTCTTCGAAGATGGCGCTTGCCACCTCGGCCACGTGACGCCCGCTGAGCCAGCCGAATCCCTCGGCAAAGCGGCTGTCCTCATCCAGCGGCGCCAGCAGCGGAAAGTCGTACTGCTTGCCGAGCTGGAAGTCCTCGGCACCACAGCCGGGCGCGATGTGCACGATGCCGGTGCCTTCGTGTTCGCCGACTTCATCCCACAGGATGACGCGGTGCACGTCCGCGGCCGTCTTGTCTCGACCCAGCTCCAGCTGGCTTAGGGGATGGTAGCCGCCAGGCTGTTGCGCGGCCGGCAGATCATCGAAGGGCCCGTCATACGTCCAGCCTTCCATGTCCCGGCCCTTCAATTCGCCCAGGACCTCATACTCGCCCCGCAACATGTGCAGGGTGCCTTTGGATAGATAGAGGATGTGCTCGCCGTTGCGTACCCGTACGTAGTCCAGGTCCGGGCCCACGGCCGCGGCCACATTGCTTGTTAGCGTCCAGGGCGTGGTCGTCCACACCAGTAGTGATTCGCCCTCCCGTTCCCTCAGGGGGAAGCGCAGGGTCACACTGCGGTGGGTGATCTCGCGATAGCCGTCGGTGACGATCTCGTGCTGGCTGATGCCCGTCGCGCAGCGCGGACACCAGGGCATCACATCGGCGCCACGATAGAGCCAACCCTTCTCCCAACACTTCTTGAGAAAGGTCCAGATCATGTAATTGTTTTCGTTGGAGAAGGTGTAATAGCTGCCGCCCAGCTCCGGCATGCCGAGCCGGCCCACGATGTCCTCGACGGTACTGGTGACCGGACCTTCCGGACCCTCTATGGTGATGACCTGGCCGGGGTCCTCCAGCAGCTTGTCGGCCAGCCAGCGTAGCTGATCGGTATCGTTCCAGTCCATCCAGTAGCCCAGGCGGATCGACTGCTCGGTCTGAATGGCGGAATATCGCAGGACCCTGGCCTTGCAGCGCCGCACAAAGGGTTCCAGGCCGTAGGCCTCGATATCCTTCTTCGAGGTGAACCCGAACTCCTTCTCCACCTCGACCTCCACCCACAGCCCCTGGCAGTCGAAGCCGTTCTGGTAGCGGAGCTCGCGACCGCGCATGGACCAGTAGCGATTGTAGATGTCCTTGTAGGTGCGGCCCCAGCCGTGATGTACGCCCATGGGGTTGTTGGCGGTAATGGGGCCGTCGATGAAGGACCAATGGGGCTGGCCTTTGCGCAGTGCCCGCAGCTTGTTGAAGGCGTCGGTCTTCTTCCAAAAATCGAGGATCTCGTATTCCTGTTTGACAAAATCGACGTTGGCAGGAACGTCTTTGAAGGGCATGGCAGGTACTCCTGGGAGTGGTATGTTCTACGGCATGAAAGGTACTGGATGGTGAATGCTCAGTCGCCCAGTTCGATGTAGATGCGCTTGTTGATGGCGCCCTTGGATTTATAGTCGACGACGCGGATGCGGCCGACCTCGGAGGTGTTTGCGACGTGGGTGCCGCCGTCGGCCTGGAGGTCCAGGCCCACAAGCTCGACCGTGCGCACTTCGCGGATGGCTGGCGGCAGCAGGTTGATCTTGGTGCGGATCAGGTCGGGAATCTTGAAGGCCTCCTCCCGCGGCAAGATCTGAATGCGAACCGGCCGGGCCGCCGCGACCTCGGCATTGCATTTCTCCTCGATTTCGCGCACCAGTTCCTTTTGCAGGGTGGCGAATTCGAAGTCCATGCGTCCCTTGCCCGGCTCCATATTGCCGCCGGTCACCTGGGCGCCGTAGTCGCGCCACACTACGCCGCAGAGGATGTGCAGTGCCGTATGAGTACGCATCAGAGCATAGCGGCGGTCCCAGTCCAGGACGCAGTGTACGGCATCGCCTACCGCGGGCAGGGTATCGCCGTCGAGCCAGTGCCACACCAGGCCACCTTCTTTCTTGACCTTGCTGACCGGCTGCTCGCCCAGCCGGCCCAGGTCGCAGGGCTGACCGCCACCGCCGGGGTAGAAGGCCGTGCGGTCGAGGGCAACCCGACGTTGTTCCGGATCGACGGCTGTAACCGTGGCGTCGAACTCGCGCAGGTAGGAATCGGTGAGATAGAGCAAATCGGTCATGGGCGTTGCATGGGACGGGGTGAGGATAAAGGTGAAACAAAAAACGCTTTCATCCCTTCAGGGACGAAAGCGCAGCATAGACTTCCGTGGTACCACCCTGATTCGGCGCCGTATACAGCGCCGCACTCATCGAGAGACCATCATCTCTCCGTGGTTGATAACGGGCCACGAGCCCGGTCGAGTCTACTCGCCGGCGGCTTTCGGTCGACGGCTCCGGAGGGATTTTCGGCGGGGTTGAGG
>RFJM01000251.1 GCA_003694905.1 Caldilineae bacterium | reverse complement strand
GGGGAATATCGGTTTCATCAGCCAGAGCGGCGCCCTCTGTACCGCAGTCCTGGACTGGAGCTACAAGGAGAACGTCGGCTTCAGCCACTTCGTCTCCATCGGCTCCATGCTGGATGTGGGCTGGGGCGATCTGATCTACTACCTGGGCGAGGACGAGAACACTAACGCCATCGTCATCTACATGGAGACGGTGGGCGATGCCCGCAGTTTCCTCACCGCCGCCCGCGAAGTGGCCCTCATCAAGCCCATCATCGTCATCAAGGCAGGCAGGACCGAGGCGGCCGCCAGAGCCGCGGCCTCGCATACCGGTTCCCTGGCCGGCAGCGATGCCGTGCTGGACGCGGCCTTCCGCCGCTGCGGCGTGCTCCGCATCGAGCACATCTCCGAGATGTTCGACATCGCCGAAGTGCTGGCCAAGCAACCTCGTCCGCCGGGCAAACGGCTCAGCATCGTGACCAACGCGGGTGGACCGGGCGTGCTTGCCACCGATGCCCTGGTCAACGGGGGTGGTGAACTCGCGCCCATCAGCCCCGAGATCATGGATAAACTGAACCGACTACTGCCCCCCGCCTGGAGCCACAACAACCCTATCGACGTCCTGGGAGATGCCGACCCCGAGCGCTATGCCGAGACCCTGGACATTCTCATGGACGACCCCCAGGCAGACGGCATGCTGGTCATCCTCACCCCGCAGGCGATGACCGACCCCACCGAGACCGCGCGTGAGCTGGCCAAACGGGTCAGCGCCCGGCGCGGGACGGGCAAACCGGTTCTTGCCAGTTGGATGGGCGGGGACATGGTTCGGGAAGGCGAACTGCTCCTCAACCAGGCTGGTATCCCGACCTATGCTTATCCGGACACGGCCACGCGCGTGTTCAACTACATGTGGCGTTATACCGAGAATCTCAAAGCACTCTATGAAACGCCTGTCCTCTCCACCAACCCCAGCAAATACGAGGGCTACCGCGTGCAGGCCGCCAACTTGATCAAAGCCGCCCGCCAGGATGGCCGCACCGTCCTCTCCGAGTACGAATCCAAGCAGCTCCTCTCCTACTACGGCATCCCCACCGTGCAAACGCTCATCGCGGCCAGCGCGGCCGAGGCCGTGGAGGCGGCCGAGCAAATAGGCTTCCCTGTGGTGGTAAAGTTGCACTCGCATACCATCACCCACAAGACCGATGTGGGCGGCGTGCGCCTGAACTTGAAGGATGCCGCGGCCGTCGAGCATGCCTTCCTGGACATGCAACGGCAGGTGAGCGAGAAGTTCTCCCCTGAAGACTTCCTGGGTGTGACCGTCCAACCCATGCTGAACCTGGATGAGGGCTACGAGCTCATCATCGGCAGCAGCATCGACGCCCAGTTCGGACCCGTGCTGCTCTTCGGCACGGGTGGCGTGATGGTCGAGGTCTACAAGGACAGCGCCCTGGGGCTGCCCCCCTTGAACACCACCCTGGCCCGCCGTATGATGGAGCGGACCAAGATCTACAAGGCCCTCCAGGGCGTGCGCGGCCGCGAACCGGTCGACCTGGAGGAACTGGAAAAACTCATGGCCCGGTTCAGCCAGCTGGTGGTAGAGCAACCCTGGATCAAAGAGATCGACATCAATCCCCTGCTCGCCTCGCCCCGGCGGTTGATCGCTCTGGATGCACGCGTGCTGCTCTTCGATCCCAATACGCCCGAAGCGGAGCTACCCCGCCCCGCCATCCGACCCTACCCCACCCAGTACACCATCCAATGGACGGTGCCGCGAACCGGCGAGGTGCTCGACTTCCGCCCCATCCGCCCGGAAGATGAGCCCCTGATGGTTGAGTTCCACCGTGCCCTGTCCGACCAGACCGTGCGCATGCGCTATGAGCGCCTCTTGCGCCTGGAAGAGCGGGTAGCCCATGACCGCCTGGCCCAGATCTGCTTTGCCGACTACGAGCGGCAGATCGCCATCGTCGCCGAACGCACCGATCCCGAAACGGGCAAGCGCGAGATCCTGGCCGTGGCGCGGCTGAGCAAGATCCCGGGCACCCACGAGGCGACTTTTGGCCTGCTGGTACGGGACGACTGGCAGGGGACCGGTATGGGTACCGCCTTGATGAGCACTCTGCTCGATATCGCCGAACTGGAGGGCGTGAAGCACATTTCTGCCACGATTCTGCCCGACAACGAGGCCATGAAGCGCATCTGCGGCAAGTTGGGCTTCAAACAGCAAGCCATCCCCGAGCGCGAGCTGGTCCTGGTGGAGCGCAGCCTGTAGCGCCCTTCCCATAAGGTGGAGCAAGTGAAAAGCCGGAGTCCGGTATCACGTCCGGGCTCCGGCTCCTGGAGTCAGGGGTTTAGTTGCTGGTCAATGACCTGTTGGAAGACTTCGTAGGGCTGGGCACCGCTCACAAACACGCCGTTGATGAAGAAGGCGGGTGTGCCGGTCACGCCTGCCGCCACACCCTCGCGGAAGTCGGCCGCGACTTCATCCTGATAGGTGCGCTCATCCAGACAGCGGTTGAAGGCCTCCGTGTCCAGTTCCAGTTCCGCGGCAAAGGCCTTGAAGGTGTCCACGGCGTCGCTCTTCCCTGCCCAGCGTTCTTGCTCGCCGAAGAGCCTGTCATGCATGGACCAGTAAGCGCCCTGTTCCCCCGCGCATTCGGCGGCCAGCGCCGCATCCAAGGCCTGGGGATGGATGCTGCTCAGGGGAAAGTCTTTGAACACGTAGCGTACCTTGCCGGTCTCGATGTAGTCCTTGGTCAGAGAGGGCAGGGTTTCGCGGAAGTGCCGCAGGCAGAAGGGACACTGATAGTCGGAGAACTCGACGATGACCACCGGCGCATCCGGGTCGCCCTTGGAGGTGACCTCCTCCGCTGCGAAGTCGAGGTCGGGCGTGGGCGAGGGGGTCACCGTCGCCACGGTCTCGGGCAGGCTGCCTGTCTCGGCCTCGATGATGAGTGCATCGATGATCGCCTTCATCTGCTCCCAGGGCAGTAGCCCCTGAATGAGATGGCCGTTGATCACGAAATTGGGTGTCCCGCGAATGCCGTAGTTTTGCCCCTCCTGGTAGTCGACCACGATGGGTTCAATGGATGCCTGCTCCTGCATGCAGGCGGAGAAAGCGTCTTGATCCAGACCGAGGTCACCGGCGGTCTCGGCCAGGATATCCATGACTTCGGAGACCCGCCATGTGGCCAGATTGTCGAACAGCCAGTTGTTCATGGCCCAGAACTGGCCCTGGTTCGAGGCGCATTGCCCGGCCAGGCTGGCAATGACGGCGAAGTCTCCACCGATGACGGGATAGTCCTTGTAGACGAAGTAGACCTTGCCGGTGCTGATGTACGCTTCTTCCAGAAGCGGAAGCACTTCGCTGTGGAAGCGCCCACAGTACGGTCAGGTATAGTCCGACCACTCGTACATGACCACCGGTGCCTCGGGATCGCCCATGGCCTTGGCAGGGATGAGGGCCGGCGCGAAGTCGGCGACCGTGGGAGGCATGATCACGACGGGAGCGGGCTGCTCCGGCTGTTCGGAAGCAGGCTGCGGTTCGGGTTCGGGCGTGTCGGTGGGGATGGCCTGTTCGGTCGGTGGCAAGGTCGCGGTGGGAGCTTCCGTCGGCGCAGGGACATCGCCCCCTGCGCCGGGAGCAACTGCGGTCAGCGTGGCTTCGACGGCCGCCTCAACCGCGGCCTCGTTGTCCTGGACCTGTGGCGACGCGCAAGCCGCCAGCAGCATCAGCGCCAGAAGCAGGAAGAGAGGTAAGTAACGATGTTTTTTCATAGAAATGGCAAATAGGGGGTGAATGTAGGAGATTTCAGGAGTCTAGCTTAGCCGATACCAGCAGTTCTTGCAAGCGCTCTTCCAGCAATGATGCCCGCAACACGCCGGTGACAACAAAGTCGATGACGCCTTCGCGGGTGATGAAGAACGTCTGCGGAATGCCGTAAACGCGATATCGTCTCGCCACCTTCTGGTCGCGATCCAAGACGACGGGGAAGGTCAGACCGAATTCAGCGACGAATTTCTGCACGGTGTCACGGTCCTCACCCACATTGACGCCCAGGATCTCGAGACCCTGGCTGTTGTGCTTCTCGTACGTGGCCTGCAACAACGGCATCTCATCCCGGCAGGGCAGGCACCAGGTCGCCCAGAAGTTAACCAGCACCGCTTTGCCGCGCATATCCGACAGCCGAAGAACCCTGCCTTGCAGGTCGGGCAGCTCGATATCGGCAGCGCGATCTCCCACCCGCACACCGATGGCCGCGGGCGGGCGGAAGAAGAGGCGTACGGGCAGGCTCTCTTTCTTGTCCTGAAGCCAGGCCGCGCGTTTGGCCGCGCGCTGCGCCGGCGGAACATCCGCCAGGACGACTTCATCCAGGTAGGCTCCTGCAGTCACCGCTCTGCTCAGCTCCGCCTCCCACGCCGACCGCGAAAGCCCTACCTCGGCCAGGACTTCATCCAGATCTGCCTCGGTCTTGCCCGCCACGGAAAGCAGACGCTGTTCTTCCAGCTCTACTGCTTCCTTGTCCACGAAGAAGCCCTGCGCGCTTGCTTCCTGCACAATGAACATGTCCTCGATGAAGCTCTCGAAGACCCGTTGCTCGTCGATGGTGGCATTGGGCTCTCCGAGCAGGCGCAACGTCGCTTCGGCATAGCGGCGAGCCTGGTCCCACTGCACTTCGTAGACGGGCTGCTCGCCGATAAGAGCGACGACGATGCCCAGTTCATCCGAGGGCGGTGGTGGCGTGACCTGCCGGCCACCGCCGCACCCGTTCAGAAGCAGAGCAACAAGCAAAAAGACAATGCCCGGCAGCTGGCGAAGGAAGAATGGTCGTTGGAGCGGCATTTGCGTAGACCACGTGGAGGGCTGGTTGCGCGGCTCAGTATAGCGCCGATGTGGGAGGACGGCAAAGCGCCTTGCGGACAGGGGGCGTTTCAAAATAGGGGCAGCCGCTGCGCCAGGCCGGTAAGGGACCCCCTGCAAGGGGGTGCGGGGGAGCGCACCTGCATCCGCGGCCCAGGCCTCCCGGGCTGCATGTGGGACAGGCTT
>RFJM01000250.1 GCA_003694905.1 Caldilineae bacterium | reverse complement strand
GGACCGGGTGGTGTTGGATCGGGCCGCCTTCCTGGCCGAAGATCGGGCCACCCAGCGCGGCGTGCTCCGCCTGGCCTGGCAAGCCTTGGACGCGCCGCCCGAGGCCCTGGACTTCGAGGCGGTGGAGGATCTGCGGGTGGCCCTGGCCCAGACCCGGGGCGCGACCGGTCCCCATCCCGTCGGGGCCGGCGTGAGCTGGACGGCGAGCCGAGAACACTTCGCCGTACACCGATCCGGTACACCGGCCTTTCCCCTCCGGCAACCTCACCTGCCCCCCGGCACGCAGCGCCCGGTCCCCGTGCCGGGCTGCCTGGATGTGGATGGCTGGCGACTGACCGCGACCACGCTGCGCCCCGCGGAGCTGCCCGCGGACTGGCGCGAGCGAGGTCCGTGGGAGGCCTTCCTGGACGCGGATCGGCTGGTCCGGCCGGTGCTGACCACGCCCCAACCGGGGATGCGGGTGCAGCCTCTGGGGATGAGCGGCTCCCGCAGCGTGGGTGATCTCTTCACCGATTGTGGCGTGCCCCCCGAGCAGCGGCCGGGTTGGCCTGTCCTGGTGGACGAGGCCACGGGGGAAGTCGCCTGGGTGTGTGGCCTGCGCATCGGCCATCCGTTTCGCATCACCCCCGAGACCCGGCGGGTGATCCATCTGCGTTGGGAGGCCCGGCCATGAGTGTGCGACCGTTGGTGCTGTGGGTGAGCCGTCAGGGGTGGACCCTGCGCATGGGAGAGCGGACGCCGGAGGAGGTCCGGGGGGTGATCCATACGCCCCAGG
Source organism: Caldilineae bacterium (assembly GCA_003694905.1). Taxonomy (GTDB): domain Bacteria; phylum Chloroflexota; class Anaerolineae; order J102; family J102; genus J102. The sequence continues at coordinate 2,518 of RFJM01000250.1, read as the reverse complement.
GCGAGCGGAGATTTCGCTACCTGCGCGGTCCCCGGGTGTTGCACCTGGACGACCAGGTGATCCGCCTGGATCCCCACGGCTGGGAGGTGGACGAGCAGGGACAGATCGTCTTCCGTTCCCGACGGGAAGATGTAGAATAACGAACGGGCCTCGGGATGGACAACGCAAATGCAGGAGGAGACACTGATGGAAGCACCCCAGGGAGAAGTCTTTCTAAAGCCGGGTCGCGAGAAACCGGTACGCCAGCATCACCCCTGGATCTTCAGCGGCGCAATCCAGCGTATCTCTTCCGGTGTCCAGGACGGCGATCTGGTAGACATCTATGCTGCGGATGGGACCTGGCTGGCGCGCGGTTATTTGAACCGGCGTAGCCAGATCCAGGTGCGCATCCTTACCTGGGAGGCGGACGAGACAATTGACGAGGCCTTTTGGCGCCGTCGGCTCCTGCGCGCTATCGATGTGCGTCGCCCTCCGGTGGTGGAACCGAACACCAACGCGTATCGGCTGGTCAATGGCGAGAGCGACTTTTTGCCTGGCTTGATTGTGGATCGGTACGCGGATTGGCTGGTCATGCAGATCGGCACTGTGGCCATCGATCGCCGCAAATATTTGTTGGCAGAGATCTTGTGCGAGATCACAGGTGCTGCCGGTGTTGTGGAACGCAGCGATATCTCGGTCCGGCAATTAGAGGGCTTGCCCGAGAGCCAGGGCATCCTGCAGGGAACGGCCCCACCGAATCCGCTGACTGTGGAAGAAGCCGGCCATCGCTTTTGGGTAGACCTGGAAGGCGGGCAGAAAACAGGTTTTTATTTGGACCAGCGGGTGAACCGAAGACGGGTAGCTGCTTATTGTGTCGGTCGCACCGTGCTCAACGGTTTCGCCTACACAGGAGGCTTTGCGGTTCACGCGCTGGCTGCCGGCGCGTATCATGTGACCAATGTAGACACCAGTGGGGATTCCCTGCGCTTGGCCGCAGAAAATCTGCGCTTGAACGGGTTCGATCCGGATCGCCAAGCGGAAAATGTCGTAGGAGACCTCTTCCAGCTTCTACGTGACTGGCAGGCTGAGGGCAGACGTTTTGACCTGATCATCTTGGATCCACCCAAATTCGCGACCCAGCGACGCCATGTGGAACGAGCGTTGCGCGGCTATAAAGACATCAACCTGCAGGCGTTGAAATTGTTGCAACCTGGCGGGATCTTGGCAACTTTCAGTTGTAGCGGCTTGGTGAATATGGACTTATTCCAGAAAGTAGTCTTCGGTGCAGCCGTGGATGCGGGGAAATCTGTCCAGATTTTAGAGTGGCTCTACCAAGCCCCCGACCATCCAGTTGCGCTGACATTTCCAGAAGGAGCCTACCTCAAGGGCTTGATCTGTCGAGTGGTCCAATGAAGCATGACGATTCGCCAATTCGCACCCCATTCCCCCCACTGATCCAGGCGTTGGCCACGCGTTTGCGCGGACCTTTACCCGGTCGTCCAGCTCAAGCCCGCATGGCTCCCAGGCCTCGACCCGGTTGGGACCCCTCCTTTCGCCCACCTGTGCCTCCCCGTGAAGGTGGCGTGTTGGTGCTACTCTACCCTTGCCAGGATGAGCTCTGCCTGCCTCTGATCCGCCGTACCGAATACAACGGCGCGCACAGCGGCCAAATCAGTCTGCCCGGCGGGGCACGTGAGCCGTCGGACCCTGATCTCATCGCAACGGCTATTCGAGAGGCCCACGAGGAGATCGGCGTGGACCCGAAGCAGATCACGGTGCTCGGCACCCTAACGCCCCTCTACATCTGGGCAAGCAACTTTCAAGTGCAGCCGGCAGTGGGCTGGACACCGAACCGACCTGCTTTCCAGATCGATCCCCGAGAGGTCGCCGAATTGCTGGAAGTTGCCATTTCCGACCTCCAGAACCCAGCCAATCGCCACGAGGAAGAATGGGAGCTGCGGGGACATAAAGTCCATGTGCCTTTTTTCAAAATCCACAACCACATCGTGTGGGGAGCGACCGCGATGATTTTGAGCGAACTTCTGGCCGTTATGGAGGAAAAAGCGACTTTGTCTTGAGATTTCCCGGGATTTTCTGGGTTATCCTTTGCAAAATTGTCCGCTGGCAACATAGCGGGATTTCAGCGCTTGGCTTCGAGGGGCACGCGGAGGGGATATCCACCGAGTTTTGACCATGCCATGTTTGGGCAAACATTCCCGAGGGTGGTAGGATCGGGTCCGGTGGACCTAGCCGAAAAACGAGCGACGAGAATCGAAGGATAATGATAAAGGCTGCAAAGATCGTCCAAACGTTTAGGCGGGCTTTGATCGGCCTGCTGCTCATCGGGCTGTGGCTCCTGGCCGGGATACCTGGCAGCCAGGCCCAAAGCGGCAGCCAGCCCCTGGTCTTCGCCTTCTACTACACCTGGTACGACGAGAATACCTGGCGCCCGGATCGGGTGCCCGACATGCCTCTGGAGCCCTACGTGAGCCGGGATCCCCAGGTGATGGCCCGCCACATCCAACAGGCCCGGTCCGCG
>RFJM01000249.1 GCA_003694905.1 Caldilineae bacterium | reverse complement strand
GCGCAGACTCTGCGGGCCCGGTTGGGGGCCGGGCAGCTCGGGTCAAGAAAAGTGGCAGGCCGAGACATCCGCCTTCTGCCCGAGGCGTCCGCAGCAGCCAACCACATTCGTCTGACATCTGCCGCCGCTGCGGAGGGCATGGTGCTGGGCCGGCGCTTCTTTGCCGTCGTCGCTCCCTTCGCCACCGTCCAGGACGACATCGGCCTGGCTGTGCTCCGCTCTCGCTGGCGCGGCGAGACCGGCCCGCCCATCTATGCCGAAGAATCCGCCGCGGCTTGGCTGGCGCCTGTGTTGGGTGAGCCCGCGAACATCGTGGCCGAGAAGGATCTGCTTGCCACGCTGGCCGAACAACCGGGAGCGCTGGCCATCCTGCCCTTTGACCATCTGTCGCCCGTCTACAAGGCCCTTACCATCGATGGGGTCAACATATTGAGCAACCGCCTCGACCCGGCAGACTGGCCCCTCGTGGCGGCGGTGACCCTGCAGGGACCCGATGTCGCGATCCTGGGCGATCTGCCGGACCTGCAGGAGGCCATCACCCCGGCCACCAATCGCGATCCCGACCGTCTCACCACCCTCATCATGACAGGGGTCACCGCTATGGCCCGCGGCACAGCGGAGAAAATGGAACAGAAGGGCTACACCTATCCGGCTGCCGTGATTTCCGATACCCTGCGCGCCGCCGACATCACCCACGTCAGCAACGAGGTCCCCTTTATCCAGGGTTGTCAGGTCAACAACACCTACATGAACCTGATCCTCTGCAGTGACTACCCCTATTGGCAGGCGCTGGAAGCCATCGGCGTGGACATCGTGGGGCTGTCCGGCAACCATGTCAACGACTTCGGCCGCGAGGGTGCCCGCGAGTCGCTGCAATTCTACCGGGACAAGGGCGTACCTGTGTACGGCAGCGGCCTGAACGAAGAGGAGGCATGCCGGCCCCTTCGTCTGGAACACAACGGCAACAGCTTCGCCTTTATTGCCGCGCTGGCCTGGTGGCCCGAAGAAGCCTGGGCTACGGCCACAGAACCCGGCGCCTGCTATTTCTATCGCAACTACGAGAAGATCTTCGATATGGTGCGGCAGCTCAGCCGGGAGGTCGATGTCGTCTCGGTGGAGCTGCAGTACGTGGAGACCTACGATCCCTGGCCGACGCGAGACCAGGTCGAAGAATTCCGCGCCCTGCACGAAGCAGGCGCAGACATCGTCACCGGCGTCCAGAGCCATGTACCGCAGGCCATGGAACCCTATGGGGAAGATGAGCCCGGTGGTTCCGGGATCATCGTGTATGGATTGGGCAATCTTTTCTTCGACCAGATGCAGAGTTGGGAGACCCGTACCGGACTCATTGCCCGGCACACCATCTACGATGGCCGGCTGCTGAGCACCGAGATCCTGACCACCGTGCTGGAGGATTTCGCGCAACCGCGCTGGGCCACGCCCGAGGAACGGGCCGGCATTCTCGAGACTATCTTCGCCGCCGCGCCCGAAAAGGGCCGGCTGCCGCCGCCGCCCACGCCTGAACCCACCCCCACACCCATCTCGGGCGGAGAGGGCACCGCCATGCAGGCGGCCCCACCGGTGCCAGCATCCGAGACTCCAATTGCCGATGCAGCCCGGCCCGGTCCGTCCTGGCCGGCACCCGAACCCCAGCCCCAAGACCACTTCTGGCTGGTGCGCCCCACCGCGCCCGACGCCAATCGCCTGGCTTCCTCCAACTACGGCTTTGCCAGTACCGCGGGCGGCCGCTACCGCGTCCACCACGGCGTCGACATCATGAACCCGACGGGAACCCCCCTCTTCGCACCGGACGATGCCACCGTAGTCTACGCCGGGCCCGACCAGGAGCCGCACGTCTTCGGACCCTACCCCGACTTCTACGGCAATGTGGTACTGTTCCGGCTGAACCGCGCCTGGCGGGATGAGCCCGTCTACGTGCTTTACGGCCACATGAACACGGTCACAGTGCAGTCGGGGCAGCCTGTGCGGCTGGGCGATCCCGTGGGTACCGTGGGCATGACCGGCATTGCCATAGGCCCGCATGTGCATGTCGAGGTACGCCTTGGGGGTACCGACTACACCGACGCCTACAATTCCGAGCTCTGGCTGGAGCCGTTGCCGGGGCATGGAGTGATCGCAGGCCAGGCCGTGACATCCGACGGACGGGCCTGGATCAACGGCCGGGTCTTCGTCTACCGTCTGGACGGAGAGCGCAGGCTCTATCGCATCATCCCCCTCTACGCAGACGACGCCGGCATTCATCCGGACCCCGGTTGGGCCGAAAACTTCCTGCTGGCGGATGTGCCCGAGGGGGACTACGAGCTGGTGTTGCGTCTGGACGACCGTCAGTTCAAGCAGAAGCTGCATGTGAGCGCCGGGCGCACCAACTACGCCCGCTTCGTGGTGGATTGAGTGGGTTGCCGGACCCTGCCCGTAAGAACGCCCCTGCCGGTCGCGTCAGGAGCGGCGTATTCCCGCGCGAGTGTTCTTTCATGCCTATCACCGAAGGTCTTATCTCTATTCGTGACACCCTCCTGGACGGCATTCTGGGGATTTCCGGCCGGGATGTCCTGAACGCAGGGCAGCCTCCGATTGCCCACGCCGGCGCCGACACTGCCGGCGAGATCAGGCGCGCGGCCAACGCCTTCAAGGCCGCGGCGGTGGATGCATCCGGCACCCGCGTGGACTATCAGGCACTGCGGCAGACTCCCGCATACGCCGAATTCCGCCGGATATGCACACCCATGCTGCGGGCGTTTGATCCCTCCTCCCTCTCCGGCCGGCGCGAGCGACTGGCATTCTGGATCAACCTGTACAATGTCCTGATTATCGACGCGGTTATCGCTTACGGCATCGAAACCAGCGTTGCCGAAGGCCCTCTGGGCCTCTTGCGTTTCTTTCGCCGCGCGGCATATGTGGTGGGCGGGCTGCGTGTCAGCGCCGAAGACATCGAGCACGGCATTCTTCGCGCCAACGCCGGCCACCCCTACCTCCCAGGCCCCCAGTTTGCCTCGCGGGATCCTCGCATGGCCTGGGTAATATCTCCGCCCGATCCCCGCATTCACTTCGCCTTGAACTGCGCCAGCCGTTCCTGCCCGCCCATTGCCGTGTACGATGCCGGCCGGCTCGACGCCCAGTTGGACATGGCCGCCGCGTCCTTCATCACCCAGACGCTCAGGGTGGATGTCTCGCGCGGGGAGGTGTGGCTTTCTCCCATCTTTCGCTGGTACGACCGCGACTTCGGCGGCAAAGCAGGAGTGCTGGAAACGCTGGTGCGTCACCTCCCGCTTCATGATGAACGGCGTGCCCTGCTGCAAGACCCGGCCCGGCTGCGGATTCGCTATCTGCCCTACGACTGGTCGCTGAACATCTGAGCAGAGCCGGCTCTACCGCCGTGCCGGCAGCGAGCCTGTTCCTATTCGTCATGCTCCGTCCTGGGCCGGCGACGCCCCGCCCCCCGTAAGATCTGTGCGTTGATAGAGACTGGGTGAGTGGGATGCGGGGTTCGGATCGAGCTGCTCTTGGGCCAGGGT
>RFJM01000248.1 GCA_003694905.1 Caldilineae bacterium | reverse complement strand
TCGCGCCCAGGGGCCGGGGTGCGGAGCCGTAGACCTTGACCACCGTGGCCAGCGCCACGGCCTTGCCGGCCGCCTGCCACTCCAGGATTTGTGTGAAAACGTCGTTCATGGTTCGAGGCGACTCGGGGCCGCGGGGAGCAAGCCCAGCAACCGGCCGAGCTGCTCCAGGCTGTGCAGATTGTGGATGGGGAGAAAATCGTCGATGTAGGGGAGCGCGGCCTGCATTCCCCGGGTGAGCGGCTCGTAGGTGGGGGAGCCCAGCAGAGGGTTGAGCCAGATGAGCCGGTAGCAGCTCAGTTGCAGTCGCTGCATCTCCTTGCGCACCAACGCCGGTTCGCCTCGGTCCCAGCCGTCGCTGATGAGCAGCACCACTGCACCCCGCCCCAGCGTGCGCCTGGCCCACTCTTTGTTGAAAGTCTTGAGGGCCTGGCCGATCTGGGTGCCGCCGCCGATGTCCCGTGCCCGCGCGCTCACCTCCTCCAGGGCAGTGGAAAGGGGGCGCCGGCGCAGGAAGGGGGTGACGCGGGTTAGCCGGGTGCCGAACACGAATGCCTCGGCATCTTCCAGGCCGTTGGTGAGGACATAGACGAATTGCAGGAGGATGCGACTGTAGCGCTCCATCGAGCCGCTGAGGTCACAGAGCACGACCAGGGGACGGCGCTTGAGCTTGCGCCGGCGGCGGGAGAGCCGCAACATCTCGCCGCCGTAACGCAGGTTCAGCCGCCAGGTTCGGCGCCAGTCAAAATAGGGGCCGTGCGCCGCGCGCATGGTGCGGCGGGTGCGGCGTCGTGCCAGGTCCCAGGACATGGCCAGGATGAGGGCACGGATCTGCTCGAGCTCGCTTTCGCTGAGCCGGGCGAAGGGTTTGTGGCGCAGGACTTCGACGGCGCTGTAGGTCAGGATGGTTTCGGGCCGCGAGGATTCCCCCTCCAGGCGAGCGTCTCCGCTCCTGCCTCCGGCCAGGCGCCGCGATTCCCCTTGCCGGCGTCGTTGCTCCCCGCGATCGCCGGGTAGAGACCCCGCCGGCTTCTCTTCTGGCCGCTGCCAGAAGAGATGAAAAGCATGTTCGAACAGCGCCAGGTGCTCGCGGCGGGTGATGAGGGTGGCGCGCAGAACTGCGGCTACATCCTCGCGGCGTGCCAGGTCGATGTACGCGAGAGCAGCGGCGGCATTCCCTATCTGCTGAGGCGTGACCGGGACACCGGCAGCGCGCAACAGGCGGCCGAAGCGGATGAGGTTGGCCAGCAGGTGATGTTGCTGCGGCATGAGATATCAGACGGTGGCCAGCAGATGGCTTACCCGCCCTCCCCGGACGTAGGAGATGTCGTCATGGTACTTGAGCAGCACGCCCAGGGTGTCGTCGATGACGTCGGGCGAGAGGTGCTCGCGGTCGAGGGCGATAAGGGCCTGGATCCAGTCCAGGGTTTCGGCGATGCCCGGCGCCTTGTAGAGATCCTCCCGCCGCAAGGCCTGTACGAAGCGCACGACCTCGCGGGCAAGTGTATGGGGCGCCTGCGGCGCGCGGGCCAGGACGATATCGTATTCCTTCTCGAAGCTGGGATAGTCGATCCAGTGATAGAGACAACGGCGTTTCAAGGCGTCGTGGATCTCGCGGGTGCGGTTGGAGGTGATGACGACGATGGGCGGGGTGGCCGCCTGCACGGTGCCGATCTCGGGGATGGTGATCTGGAAGTCGGACAGGATCTCGAGCAGGAAGGCTTCGAATTCCTCGTCGGCGCGATCCAGCTCATCGATGAGCAAGACCGGTCGGCCTTCCTCCTGCTGGACGGCCTGCAAGAGCGGACGTTTGAGCAGGAACTCGGGAGCGAAAATGTCTTTGATGGAGGTTTCGGGGTGGACTTCGCCCGCGGCTTCGAGCAGGCGGATGTGCAACATCTGCCGGGCGTAGTTCCACTCGTATACCGCGGTGTTGACATCCAGGCCCTCATAGCATTGCAGGCGGATGAGAGGGCAGGCCAGCATGGCCGCGATGACCTTGGCCACCTCGGTCTTGCCCACACCCGCCTCACCTTCCAGGAAGAGGGGCTTCTCTAGTTTCAGGGCCAGATAGATGGCCGTGGCAAGGCTGCGCTCGGCAATGTAGCGCTCTTGTGCCAGCGCGGCCTGTAGTTCGTCGATGGAGGAGAAGGGGAGGGACATGGAGATGGGAATCGTTGCAGCAGCGTTGATCGTGGTGGGGGCCGGAGGGATGACGAGAGTATTCTACCGGCTGCGGGCAGGAGGTGCCAAGTGTTGACGCACCAATCATGCTGAGCCAGGCGGGGCAGAGCGGAGGCGAGACCGAGAAATGTGCATTGCAAAGGCGGGGAAAATGACATAGGTCATACACAGAACAAGTAAAGCACACTATAATAGACCACATCCCGGCACTGCGACCGGGTATGCTGACGCGAGCGATAATCATCCCTCTGCCACTCATGCCAGGAGATATTAGCCAATGGGAACTGACAATGGCTCCGTCGATCTCGCTTTGATGGAAGACGTTTTCCGCGAGCTTGAAGGAGGACGCGAGGCTCTGATCCCCGCTCTGCAGCGAACACAAGAGATCTACGGCTGGGTTCCTCGAGAGGCAATGGTGCAGATGGCAAGCCGGCTGTCGATTGCTGTGGGGGATGTCTATGAAACTGCCAGTTTCTATACGCTTCTCGAGACAAGTCCGCCGACGGGAGAAGGGGTGCACGTATGTCGTGATGCTGCCTGCCTGCTGGCGGGTGGCGAAGCCGTCTGGCAGGCAGGGCGAGAGGCTCTGGGCGATCGGCTGAAGCCCATCAGCTGTTTGGGGCATTGTCACGCAGGGCCTGTAGCCCTCACTGGCGGGTCCGTTATTGGACCGCTGAAGCCGGAGAGCTGGCAGCAAGACAAACGTGATTCTGCCCCGGCCGTGCCCATTCTTTCGCCGCCCGAAGCCAGGAGATTGCTGGCACGCATCGGTCGCGTCGCTCCCGATTCCCTGAGTGCAGCCAGGGCCCACGGCGCCTACCAGGCCCTGGAGCGTGCACTACGAGAGCGTACTCCCGGCGAGGTGATAGAAGAAGTTACGGCCTCGGGGCTGCAAGGACGTGGCGGAGCGGGGTTTCCCACAGGACGCAAATGGGCCTTCGCGGCGCAGGCAGCGGGGAAACCCAAGTACATCATCTGCAACGCCGACGAATCAGAACCGGGCACCTTCAAAGATAGAGCATTGATGGAGGGCGATCCGCATCGCGTGCTGGAGGGGATCATCCTGGCCGGCTACGCCGTAGGCGCCGAGCACGGTATCATCTATATACGTGGGGAGTACCGCCTGGCCTACGAGCGTCTCGAACAGGCCATTCGCCAAGCCAGGGAAGCTAACTTGTTGGGCGAGCACATCCTGGGATCGGATTTCCATTTCGATATCGAACTGCACTCGGGGTCGGGTGCCTACATCTGCGGTGAAGAAACGGCACTCATTGAATCGCTGGAAGGAAAACCGGGCAGGCCGCGCCAGCGGCCACCTTATCCTCCTACTTTCGGTCTTTGGGGAAAGCCCACGGTCGTCAACAATGTGGAAACTCTCGCCAATGTGCCCGATATCGTGTTGCAGGGTGCCGAGGCTTTTCGGGACAATGAGACAAAGCTGTACTGCTTGACAGGACACGTGGCCCGTCCCGGCCTCATCGAGGCGCCGTTGGGTCTCACGCTGCGGCGGGCAATCGAGGAGTACGGAGGAGGCATGGCGGGGGGCGGCACCTTCCATTTCGCGCAGACCGGCGGCGCAGCAGGTACCCTGGTGGGCCCAGAGGCCCTCGACGTGCCGCTGACTTTCACGTCCTTGCAAACGGACGGGGTGGCTCTGGGTTCCGGCGCACTGCTGGTGGTGGATGAGTCGGTGCGGCCGGTAGATGTTTTGCATGCCGTCATGGCCTTTTTTGCCCGCGAATCCTGCGGTCATTGCTACCCCTGCCGCTACGGCACCTTGCGCGCGGCGGAAGTGTTGAGCAGGGCTGCTGCCGGCCGGCTTCTTGCGGAGGATGAAACACAGCTCCACGCCACGGCCGAGGCTTTGGCAGCCGCGTCCTTCTGTGGCCTTGGTCAGGCCGCGGCCATGCCCCTGCGCACGGGCCTGGCCCTCATGCGTCAATTCTCGCGCCTCACTTGAAGGCGACGACACCTCCTTTCCTGCTGCCCAACATCCACTAGAGGGAGGAATGTATGTCCATCAATCTTGTTATCGACAATAAGAGCATCACAGCACGGGAGGGTGAGACGATCCTCGAGGCCGCCCGCGCCAACGGTATTCGCATCCCTACCCTTTGCCATCATCCCGACCTGAGCAACGTAGGCGCCTGCCGTATGTGTGTCGTCTCGGTGGAAGGGGCACCGGGGCTGCCGGCCGCATGCACCACCCCCGTGCGCGAGGGCATGGTCGTGCACACTATGAGCCAGGAGGCGGTGGAGACGCGCAGGTTCATCCTGCAGATGCTTCTCAGCGACCATCCCAATGACTGTATGGTATGCGAGGTGGCAGGCGACTGTGAGCTACAAGACCTGGTTTATGACTACGGCGTGAAATGGCCGGAGCCCAATGGCGGACGCCGGCATCAGTACGAGGTCAATCCCGATCCCAACCCCTTCATTTTTATCGACCGCAACAAATGTATCCTGTGCAGCCGCTGCATCCGCGCCTGTGCCGAGATCCAGAATCGCGATGTCTGGTCCTTTGCCTACCGCGGTTTTGAGACCAAGCTGGTGGCCGGCGCCGACCAGTTCATGCTGGATGCGGGCTGCGAGAGCTGTGGCCAGTGTGTAGCCTACTGTCCGGTGGGTGCGCTCTATGACAAGATGAGCGTGGGGCTGGGCCGTGCCAACCAGGTCACCAAAGTGCGCACGACCTGTTCCTACTGCGGGGTGGGTTGTAATTTCGACCTGAATGTGCGCGACGGCCGCATCATCCGTGTGACCAGCGCCGAAGACGCACCGGTGAACGGCATGGCCCTGTGTGTGAAAGGCCGCTATGGCTACGACTACGTCCACCATCCCGACCGCCTGACCCGTCCCCTGGTGCGGGCGAAGTGGCTGGGCGCGGAGGCGGTCCAGGAGAACCTCACTTCCGGCCGCTGGTCGGTGTATGGGCAAGCCCAGAAGAGGACGCAGGCCGGGAAGAACGGCGACGGCGGCGAGATCGGCGAGGACACCCTGATCCAGACAGACTGGGACACGGCCCTGGACGTGGTGGCCCGCAAGTTCACGGCGGAGAAAAAGGCGCACGGTGGCGATGCTTTTGCCCTGCTGGCCTCTGCCAAATGTACCAACGAGGAGAACTTCATCTTCAATAAGTTCACCAGGCAGATGTTGGCCACGCATAGCATCGACCATTGCGCCCGGTTGTGACACTCCAGCACCGTCACCGGTCTGGTGACAGCATTCGGCAGCGGCGCCATGACCAATTCCATCCGCGATATCGCCGAGGAAAGCCGCTGTATCTTTATCATCGGTTCCAACACCACCGAGCAGCATCCGGTCATCGGTACCAAGATCCGCCGGGCCAAGCGCTACCGAGGCGCAAAGCTGATCGTGGCCGACCCGCGACGCATCGATATCGCCGACTATGCCGATCTCCATCTCCGGCACAAACCCGGCACCGATATAGCCCTGCTCAACGGCATCATGCATGTCATCTTGCGAGAAGGCTGGCAGGATGACGAGTTCATTCGTCAGCGCACCGAAGGCTTCGAGGAGTTCAAAGCCGTGGTGGAGAAGTATACGCCGGAGGTGGCGAGCGAGATCACCGGCGTCCCGGCCGAAGACATCGAGCTGGCCGCGCGCATGATGGCGGAGAACCGGCCGGGTGCGCTGCTGTATGCCATGGGGATCACCCAGCACATCGTGGGCGTGAACAACGTCATGAGCTGTGCCAATCTGCAGATGCTGCTGGGCAACATGGGTGTCCCGGGCGGGGGCGTAAACCCCTTGCGGGGCCAGAACAATGTGCAGGGCGCCTGCGACATGGGCGCGCTGCCCAACGTTTTCCCCGGCTACCAGCGGGTGACCGACCCGGCCGTGCGTGAGAAGTTCGAACGGGCGTGGGGCGTGTCCCTGCCCGAGACGGTGGGGCTCACGGTTACCGAGATGCTCAAGGCCGCGGAGGAAGGCAAGGTTCGCTGCCTCTACATCATCGGCGAAAACCCCATGGTCTCGGACCCCGATCTGAATCACGTGCGCTATTCGCTCAGCAAGACCGAATTCATTGTAGTGCAGGACCTTTTCTTCACCGAGACCGGCCAGTTCGCGGACGTGATCTTCCCCGCCGCCAGCTTTGCGGAGAAGGAAGGCACCTTTACCAATACGGAACGCCGCATTCAGCGGGTGCGCAAGGCCATCGATCCTCCGGGCGAGGCCCGGCCTGACGACTGGATCATCATCGAGCTGGCCAACCGCATGCTGGCCCTGGGTGCGGCCGAACCTGACCCCGATGCGCCTTTTGCCGATTGGGCCTATCACTGCGTCAAGGATGTGATGGACGAGATCAACGCGCTCACGCCCATCTACGCCGGTGTCACCTATCAACGCCTACAAAAGGGCGAGACACTGCAGTGGCCCGTGCCGGACAAACACCATCCCGGCACGCCTATCCTGCATGTGGGCAAATTCAGCCGGGGCAAAGGGCGTTTCGCTGCGGTGGATCATGTGCCGCCAGACGAGCTGCCCGACGAAGAATACCCCCTGATCCTGACAACCGGTCG
>RFJM01000029.1 GCA_003694905.1 Caldilineae bacterium | reverse complement strand
CTGGGGCAGGGGGTTGAGCCAGGTCCAGCCGTCGTTTTGGGCGTGGCTGGATGTCTGGGGCATCATGAGAGAGAAGGCCAGGAGATACGATACGAAGATGAGTAGTAAGCGCCTCATGTCGCCTCCTTGTGGGGTGAACTCTTATGATCGTATCATCAGCGGCAGGTAGAGGGGCACGGGCGTGGCCGCCGGTGTGCTTGTTGGCGTGGGTGTCACCACCGGTGTTGGCTTGACGACCTCCCGCCGCAAAAGATTGCCGGCCTTGTCGTAAGTGTAGGCAATGCGTACCCCCTTGCCATACCCCGCCCCCACCAGCCGGCCGGCCGCGTCGTAGGTGTAAATGACCGTGCTTCCCCGGGGGGAAGCCAAGGAGTGCTGGTAAGTTCCTTGCGTCTTCTCTGGATTCTTATCTTGGGCTCTCCGCGGGGCCATCACCCCATGTTGTGTCTGGGCCGTAGCACTTGCAGAACTTTGTATCACACTGCCGATTAGGATGGCCATGACAACGACCAACCATGAACATACTAAAACGAGAAAAAGCTTCTCCTGCCATACCTGTCTTCTGTACATGACAGTTACCTCCTCATTGTCAGATTAGGGCGGCGCAATCATGAACTGATGCTCAAATGGCATAAGGGGTGCTTCTATTGTTTGCATTACCTTATGCTTTTGCTCTTCCGTTAGTTCTATGGATCCTTGTTCCTTACGCGGCGTTCTTAGCCTCTTTTCCTCTTCCGCGTACCACCAATCGCCGATCTTCTGTCCCAACCAAGCAGAGACCAGAGTAAAGGGATCCCAAGATCGTCTATATTCAGCAGCCATACGTGACCGCTCTGATGGTGTTGCGAAGAAGGAAAAATGAATGATTTCGTACCAACTCAGTGCACCTCCGACGAGTGTGGCTCCTCTTGCAATTTTGCTAAGTGTGTTCATGAAGCGCGCCGCCCTCCCGAGATTCTTGGGCAGGAGGGTAATAAATCTATTGGTGCCTATAGTCTGTACTCTGATAGCGCTACCAAAATAGCGTTGCCAGACCGGCCTCACCGCATTTCTAAGGACGGGAGTTATACGTGTTATCCTAGCGAACCGACTCTCGCCTGTAAAATAACTCAGCTTCCACAGCGTGGAGGCAGTACTCATTATCGGGCCAGGGCCTCGGCCTGGGCCTTCTTGTCTCCCTGGGAATAGCAGAGGGCGCACTATGTATTTGCCAAGGAACGAGGTTATGAACGTGCCCATCGGATCAATGGCAGACACCGGGCTGTTGACGGCGTACTGGTAGGGGTTAATCTGCAAGGGATCAAGGAGTTGGGGCCAAACAGGGTCTCGGCTGAGGAAGTGTTGGGTGACGGCGTCGTAGTACCGGGCGCGCATGTGGTAGAGAGTACCGTCCCGGCCTTCCTGCCGTACTCCCCATCGGCCCACAAAGGTGAAGGGCTGGAGATTATCACCCTGGTGAGCCAGCAGCCTGCCGAAGGGGTCATACGCATAGGCGTCTGTAACCACCCCTGCCTCATCCGTCAACGCCAAGGTGGACCCAATGCGGTCAAAGTGATAGAAGTAGACCTTGTGGCCTTGGGTAGCGTCAATCATGTACAACAGTTCGCCTTCAGGCGTCCAAACATAGTAGCGGAGGAACTGGCCAGTGGTCTCGTCCCGTTCGGCCACGATAGGGGCCATGTCGATAGCATAGTTGTGGTAATAGTGGGTGGTCATGCCACCCTCGGTGCGAGTGATGATATCACCCCGGCCATTGTAGCCCAGCGTGACTCCATTCACGGCTACTAGGCGTGAAGCCCCGTCCCAAGTGTACGTATGCCCCGGCGCGGCAATGAGCCGCCCCCGTTGGTCGTAGAGGTAGCCAGCGCTGCTTATCTGCCCCGCATCATCATACGTTAACTCGGTGACTTGTGCTTCTAAGCCGATGGTCGGATCCAATGGGGTTACCATCTGTGCCCGGGTTACCTGCCCCGCCGCATCGAGAGAGTACCGGAGGTCCATAAAATTCCCATCTTGGAGGCGCACTATCCGGTCGCCGTCGTCCCACGTGATAGTGGTGGTGACACCGTTGGAACGCGCGATGCCAACAAGACGAGCATCCGCATCATAGGTGAGATGAACCTGCGCACCGGTCAGACTATCCTGTACTTTCACCAGGAGACCAGTGGCCTGATCGTAGGTGTAAGTTACGGTAAACACACCGTTATAGCTGACCGTCTTGAGTCTTTCGCCGTGATCGTAAGTGGCACCGAAGGTCACATCTCCATCACGTGTGTTCGTCACGTTTCCCTCGGCGTCGAGTTCAAGTTGCAAATGATCGGCACCGACGAGGCGTCCTAAGGCATCATACGTGAACCTCAAATCTGGCCCTTCGGAGTAGTGCAGCCGTGTAGCATTGCCGGCCGCGTCGTAGGAGATCGTGAGCGTGTTGTCATCTGGGTACGTGATCTGAGCCAGGCGACCGCGGACGTTGTCATAGGTGTACCGCCAAGTGCGTCCCAGAGGATCGGTGTGCGTTAACAATCGACCCATGCGGCTGTAGGTGAACCGCCATGAGTTACCATTTGGCTCCTTGATCTGGGTGACCTGATTCAACGGATTGCGGTCATACATCGTTGCCCCCACAAGAGGAAGTATCACGCCGGCCAGCTCCCCTATCTCGTCATAGGTCAATTCCTCGGAACGGTTGAGCGGGTCGGTCACCCTGGTCACTCGGCCTCTGACGTCCCGATCCAAGGTAGCCCTTCGGTTTAGGGGGTCTACCACGCCAACAAGTCGGCCCATTCGGTCAACTTGATAACGGGTCGTGCGGCCAGATGGCATGGTGATTGCTGTGAGCACTCCCTCTAAATCGTGATCGTATGTCCAGACCATGTCGCCTATCGAGGCCTGGCTGAGACGACCGACAGAGTCGTAGCCAAAGCGCGTAGTGACGCCCGTGGCATCTCTAGTGGAGGCTAAGCGGCCCAACGCGTCGTAGGTATAGGTGGTTGTCGAGCCGAGACGATTGGTCTCTTGAACTAGTCGGTCCGTGACGTCGTATCTGTATTGGCTGCTGTGCCCCAGAGGGTCAGTAACTCGTACTAGACGGCCGTTGGCGTCATACTCGAAGGTGTAAGTCTGGCCGTTTTCATCCGTCAGGGACGTGATATGGTCGTTCAGATCATAAGTGAATTGCACAGACGTCCCGTCTGGATAAGTTATGCGGGTGAGGCGTTTGTACTGGTCGTAGCTGCAGGTGGCCGCTCCTAGATCCGAATCGGCGCGGGAAGCCAGAGTGCCGTCGGCGTTGTATGTGTACGTGATGACGCCACCAGCCGGGTTGAGAATGGTGAGGGGTTGGCCCCGCTCGTTGTATGTGACTTGCCAAGTATGACCTGCATTGTTGGTATAGGCTATTACGTTTCCGTGCGTGTCATAGGTAAAGGCCTGGTAGGCGCCGTCGGGATACTCGACCCTGCTCAGGTCATAGAAAGTGAAGGTGATGATTTCGGTCGGGCTAATAGGGTTAGTGAAGGTATAGGTCTGGGGCGCATAGGTGATGGTAGTAACCTGTCCCAGGTTGTTGGTGATCGTAGCCACCTGGCCGCTTTCCGGGTCGTACGTGTAGGTGGTGGTATCTCCCAAACGGTTGGTGACAGAGGTGATTTGCTCGGTGATATTCTTGGTAAAGGTGATGGTGTGGCCAGTGGCATCGGTTATGCTTTTAGGCAAGCCACGATAACTGTAGTGCTGATAGACTGTTGTAGTGTCGTCGGGCCAGGTGATAGTGACTCGGTTTTGGTTGGGATCGTAAGCGAAGGTGGTAGTATTCCCATAGGCGTCTCGCTGTTCTATCACACGCGCTGCCACCGTTCCACTCATCACCACCGAACCGTACGTCTGCGTGTAAGGAATGTTCCCCAACGGACGCTGGATACTGGCGATATTGTTGCCCGTGAAGCCCACCATTTGGTAATGCAGAGTCGTGGTCTGTCCCATCGGGTCGGTGATAGAGCGCAGGGTCAATGCGCCACCGTTATCCGCGCCATGGTCAAAGGAGAAGGAAACCTGCCGACCGGCTTGATCGGTCACCCGGACCAAGCCTTCGCTATCGTAGGTGAAGTCCAGGGAGCGCCCCAGCCCGTCCTCGATGCGTTTGGGACTGGTATCATTGCTCGTGGCGTAAGTGTACACCAGTTGATTACCGTTCCGGTCCAGGACGCGCACCACTCGGGCCACCATTTTGAGGGGCCCAGATGTGGGCACCTTCTCGAATATCACCACCTGGTTGGTTTCAGGATCCATGAAGTAAAGGTAGGCCGCGGTCTCCTTCAGATGGTAGCGAACGGATGACCCATTATCTG
Organism: Caldilineae bacterium; assembly: GCA_003694905.1. Taxonomy (GTDB): domain Bacteria; phylum Chloroflexota; class Anaerolineae; order J102; family J102; genus J102. The sequence goes on along the minus strand of RFJM01000029.1, from coordinate 15,904 downwards.
GAATGCCAAAGTTATCCTCAGGGCCGACGAGAACCCATTCTCCATTTCTCTTCTTGAAAGCGGCTGTATCGCCATTGGCCATCTGCACCGTCCAGATATCTTCTCCCAATTCATCCGACAAAGCGGCTATGTATTTCGGACTCCACCAGAATCCGTAGGGAAAATCCGCCGGCGATGTATCAAAGATGCGGTCGAGGTCCGAGCGATAAAGGAGGCTGAAGTGCAAGCCCATGGGGCCGCCCAGGTCCAGCAGGGGCATGGTAAAGTGGTAGGCCCCGTTGCTCATTGCGATGGGATCCCCCCCGTTCACTGATTTACCGTGATGCGAATTTCTGCCAATAGCACCGTGCTCCGACGGAGGGGTCGGCGTGGGGGTGGCTGTGGGCGTTAGGGTGGGGGTGGGCGTCGCTCGGGTGAGGTAGAACATGTTTCCGGTGTACGTTCCCGGCTCTGGGTGATGGTATTCGATGGTGTCGTAGTCAATGACTGTGCCGCGGTCCGCGATGGCGCCGGAGGAGGTCCAGCCGGGCGGGGGATCTACCACGATGCGATAATAGTCATACGCACTATCCCACACGGAGAAGGAAAACCGCCCGTCCGAGTTAGTCGTCGCCTGTTGCAACTGAGTCCAGGATGAGTCCCCTTCTTTACGACCGAACAACTTTACATTCACCCCTTGCATGGGTATCACGCCCGGGCCAAGGACTTGTCCGCCAAAGCGGTGGGTGGGGCTAGGCGTGGGAGGCGCGGTCCGGTACGTGATCTGAAGCTTGGGCGCGTAGGTGGCTCCGCTCTCTTTGCTGTACCATTCCTGGCTATCCGGAGATCCCGACTCTTTCACCTGGACCTGGAGAGGGAGGATGGTTTCTGTGATGGTCTGTTGGGCAGCGATTTCGGGAGTTCCCTCACTCAGGGCATAGCGCACCAGCTCGGTAATATCCCATGTATCGGTCGCGCCGGGCCTGTAGTGGCTGAAGGTCGTTTCCGCGACGGGGGAGTTGGGATCGGTCTGAGGCCGCGTGTGCCATGTGACCGTGTTTTCCGTCCAGGAGTCATCCTGCAGCAAAAGAACTTGACCGGTCTTGCCTCCCAGAAGACTGTATTGGTACAGCCGCAAGGTGAGGGTCGCGGAGAGGATCTCGGCATTGGGGGGCAGTTCGGACAGGGGGAATTTGAGCAATGCGTAGGACTCCCCATATATCACCCAAAACGTATGCTCGTTGCCGGTGGGCTGGTTGGGAAACCAGATGCTGACATAGGTGTCGTCGCTTGGAGTCAGCTCTAATGTCTGGATATCGACACCCGGGTCAACCTGGGCCCGGATAGGCAAGCACAGCAATAACAGCCCCACGAGAAGGAAAGTCAGCAGGGCGAAAACCGTCAAGAATCCAAAAGGACGAGGCGGTCGGCCGTGCATGAGAAACCTCCTGCGGTGGACAAAAGCAGGCATGGGCGGATGCCCGGTCTAGCTCACAGCGTTTTGTCATTTTCATGATAGCCACCCATCGTTGAAAAAGCGTTGAAAAGCCAGCGGGATTTCTGGCCACATTGTGGGTGATCTGTCCGCAGGCGAGTGTCAGGCGTCGGCGGCCGGGTGTGCGAGGGGGCTGCCTCACAATTCTCGTAGACAGGGCTTTCCGGCTTACCCCTAACAGCCGCGCAGGGCCCGGCAAGCCTGGCCAGGCTGTCCTACCGCCTTATACAGGGCCTGAGCGCTCTGGCTGACGACACTGCCCGAGGCCCTTCCTTCGGCCGAATGCGTAGCTGGACCCCCTATCTCGATCTAGTCTTCGTACTCCAACGAAACCAACTGCAATTCCTTCCCCTGGACAATGTTGGAAGTCGGTGTACCGCAAACAGGGCAGGCGAATTCCTGCAGGTCGGGCAGGGCATGCTCGGCATCGCAGGTAGGGCAATACACCACGACCGGCACCTCTTCGATCTCCAGCCGCGAGCCGGCCAGGATGGTGTCGGCGGTGGCGATTTCGTAGCCGAAGAGCAGCGCCTCTTTCACCACGCCAGAGAGAGCCCCCACCCGCAGGTGCACGACATCGATATGCGTGGCCCCGGCTTCCCGGGCCGCCTCGCCGGCGATCTCCACCAGATTGTAGGCAATGGAGAGCTCATGCATAGTTCACTGTCTGCCGTCTTGCTCCAGCATCTCCAAGAGCAGATCCGCGCAGAAGTCTGCAAACTCAGGGTCGTTGATGTTCTTATCCAGTTCGTATACAGGCACGTCGGGTTTGAGACGCGCCTTGATAGTCTCAAAACAGGCCCGGTCGGCCTCTTCGTCCCAGAAATCCCCACCGGGACTGTCCAGCATCGAGACCCCTTTGAGTGGAAGCACCACGGCCACCGGTCCCGTTGCCATATTCGCGGCCGCGGCGAGCATTTCGCCGATGCGCCGATTCTCTTCCACATCGGTGCGCATCAGCGTCACCGTGGGATTCCAGCGATAGAGCCTGCGGTCCCTGTAACGTTCGGGCACCGTTTCCATCCCCCAAAAATTGGCCATATCCACGCAGCCCGGCACCAACACTGTCGGGACTCCCGCCCGCGCCGCAGCCAGACATCGTTCAGGTCCGGCGCTGAGCACCCCGCCACAAACCTCGTCCGCCAGCTCGGTGGTAGTGATATCCAGGCAGCCAACGATATACCCGTCCTCGATCAGGCTTTCCATCGTGCGGCCACCGGTGCCTGTGGCATGAAATACCAATACTTCGTATTGCCCGGTCTCCTCAATGCGCTCACGGGCCCGGTCCACGCATGCCGTCGTGTTGCCGAACATCGAGGCCGTGATCAGCGCTTTTTCCTCTGCCGGGGCCGGAGCCTGCATCTGCACCATACCCACGATGGCGCCGGCCGCATTGGCGTAGATCTGGCGGCTGATGCGGTTGATGCCTGCCACATCCACCACTGAAGGCATGAAGGTGATATCCTTCGTCCCCGCCCAGGCACTCACATCGCCCCCGCCCAGAGTCGACACCATCACCTTGGGTACCCCGACCGGTAGACTGCGCATGCCCGACGTGGCAATGGAGGTGTTGCCACTGCCTCCCATACTGATGATGCCATGCAGCCGTCCCTCTTCGTAAAGCCGGCGCACGACCACGGCCAGGCCGGCCGCCATCACCGCCATGGCCTCATCCTTGTGCTGGCCGGAGGCCAGACGGGCCAGATCGCCTCCTCCCGCTCTCGCCACTTCCTCCCGTCCGATGTCAGGCACAAAGGCCGGCTCGCCCATCACTCCGAAATCAATGACCAGTGTTTCCATCCCCTGCGCTTCGATCAACTCTTTCAGAAAGGCGTATTCGGCCCCCTTGGTATCCAGCGTTCCGGCGATCACGATGGTCCTTGTCATCTCACTTTCCTCCATCAGACATGGCAAGGGACAGGAGAGTACTCTCCTGCCTTCAGGGACGGTTCGGAATGCGGCTCAATTCTACCCCACACTCGTGGTTCTCGTCTATTCCATCGGCACAGTCTGCCCGCCGCAGCCAGGTCCTGTAGGCTCAGGTGCCACACATGATCCAACCCTTCTCTATGGCCGTGCGGCCCGACTCCTTCCTCCCCTGCAGGGTGATGTCAGGGTAGGGGGCTGACGGCAGGCAATAAGCTGCCACCCGGATGAAGCGCATCCCTCCCGCGCGGCCGATTTGACACCGCACCTTCGAACGATTACCATGACGCCATCCCGCTGCTACGCGAAGGAGTAGATCCCCCATGGTGACTGATGACCTGTTCAGCCAGGCCGGCGAATCTATCGATGCCGGCAAATCCGCGCAGCCCATTGCCGATGTCCCCGATACCCTGACCCCCAACAGTACCCTATCTGCGGCGATGGGGCCCTACCAGAAATACATGCGCGAGCAGGGCATGTCCGAAAACACCATCAAAGCCTTCCTGGGCGACATCCGCCTGCTGGATCGCTATTTCAAGCTTAAGGGCACCTCTCCCCGGCTGGGCGAAATCGGCACCGACGACCTCAATCTCTTCCTCTACTGGCTGCGGCATGAGCGCACAGACAAAGAGGGCAATCCCGTACCCTGCAGTCCCAAAACCTATGCCCGCCGCGTGACTTCGCTCAAGTCATTCTTCGGCTGGTTGGAGGAGACCGAGGTACTGCCCAGCAGTCCGGCTGCTGCAGTGATTCAAAAGAGTGCTCGTGCTCCTCTCCCCCGCATCCTCTACGACAACGAGGTGGACAGGCTGGTGCGTACCGCCCGCGATTTGCTCTGGTCCCCCACGAAACCCGACGCCCGACCCTATCTCCTCATCCTGCTGGTGCTGCAGACCGCGCTCAAGAAAAGCGAGGTGGTGAACATCCGCCTGGAAGACATCGATATCTCCAATCCTCGCGAGCCGGTGCTCTATGTGCGTTACGACAACCCTCGCTATGCCCACAAAGAACGCAAGCTCTTCCTGGGGCCGGCCTTTGTGCCTGTATACAACCAATACCTGCGCACCTACAAACCCAAGGAACGAGTCTTCGAGTGTACGGCCCGCAATCTGGAGTATGTATTAAGCGACACCGCGGCCCTGGCCGATATTCCCGGTGGCGTCTCCTTCGAGACGCTGCGTTGGACCTCGGCGGTGCGTTCCTATCGTTTCGGCACGCCGCCCGAGGCGCTGCGCAAGAAGCTCGGCCTCAGTCCCATTACCTGGCGCGAGACGTTCGAGAAGATCAAGATCCTGGCCAACCCCGGCCTCTGAGGGCAGCCGCGCCCACGCGAGCGGGAATACGAGCCGCGGGGAACCGCGCATGGTGGGACGGGGGCGGATTCAGGACAGGCTGGGCGGGGCCAGGTGCAGGGTGCCCCCTTCCAAGCTCGTCACTTTGACCAGGGAGTACACGGGCGCGCCGAAGCGCTTTAATTCCTCGCGGCCGTGTTCGAACGTCTTCTCCAGCACCACCCCGAAGGCGGCGATCTCAGCATCGGCCATCAGGACCAGATCGCCCAACGCAGCCATGGTCGTACCCTGGGCCAGAAAGTCATCCACGATGTACACCTGCGCGCCCGGGGGAATCACGTGGGAGCCGAGATACAGCTTGATGGGACGGTTCTTGGTGCGGCTGAAGGAGTCGACCACGTAGTAGCCCCCTTCGGGCAAGGTGATGGGCCGGCTCTTCTTGGCGAAAACGACCGAAGCAGGGTGAGGCCACTGTTCGTTGTTGATGGTCATGGCGGTGAAGACGGCCACGCTGATGCCCGAAGCCTCGGCGGTGAGGATCACATCGATATGCTGATCGCGAACGGCTCGAGCCAGCACCGTACCGGCATAGGCGCTGAAGGTGTAGTCGATCCGATGATTGAGAAGGGTATCGACGTTGACGATGGCATCACCGACTGCTTTGCCGTGTTCTCGTACCATGTCGTTGATGCGTTCCAGCAGATACATGGGGCATCCTTTACAGGTGGGGAATGCGGGGTGGCGAGACAAACGGAGATGAAAACAAAACGAGGCGCCGACAGGCAAGCGCCTCGTTGCTATGGGGATTCTAGCACAAGGTAGGGCAGGGTGTACAAGTCAGAATTCCAGTTCGCCCGAGGTGCCCCGCAACCGGCCTTGTTTCTCCTCGGGGGTGACTGTCACCAACACAGGACAGAGCCGGCAGATGGTGCGGTCGCGCAGGCGGTAGACGATGCGGGGATCTGCGCTGGCCAGTTCCTCCAGTTGCTCACTCTGCGCACCAATGGTGAAGACAGTGGGCCGGCGGGTCAGATAGCGATAGTCGATAAGCTGGAAAAGCTTCTCGGCAGCCCAGGGAGAGCTGGTCTGGGCGCGCAGGTCATCCAGGACGAGGAGGGGGGCCTGTTTCACCTGCTCGAAGCGCACATCGTACGGCAAGGTACTGCGGGGTGAGAAGGCTGCCCGCAGGTGGTCCAGCAGGGTGGGGATGGAAACGAAAAGCACCTGCGGCTGGCTTTGCCTGACGTGGTTGGCGATGGCGGCGGCGAGATGGGTCTTGCCTGCGCCGGGTGGGCCGTAGAAGGCAAGCCACCCCCGCGGGTCCTGGGCATAATCCCAGGCGGCATTTCGGCTCCCAAGCAGCTCGCTGCGCCGCCGGCCGGACTTAGGTATCTCAAAGCTTTCGAAGGTCTGGTGCCGATGATCGTCCAGCTCGCTCAGCTCGATGAGATGATCGACATACCCTCCACCACGGAAATCGGTAGCCAGGATGTGCATGTGTTCCACGAGGTCGGGGTCCTTGAGTCGCGAGCGCAGGCGGGGGGCAAAAGCCTCCAGGGGACGGTTGCTGGTGATGACGGTGGGCAGCCGCCGCAAGTAGCGGTGGTTCAGGAGCTGGAAGAGCTTTTCCTGGGCCCACTCGGTGGGGCTTTCGGCTCCCAGATCGTCCAGGATGAGGAGGGGGGCGTTCTTTAGGCGTTCGAAGAGCTCGTCGAAGGTCTCTTCACTGGTGGGACTAAAGGTGGCCCGGAGATGATCCAGCAGGTCGGCAGCCAGGATAAAGAGGGCGTGCCCCCCGCGTTCCAGGACTTCATTGCCGATGGCAGCGGCCAGATGGGTCTTGCCCACGCCGTAGCCCCCAGTCAGGAGCAGCCAGCCGCGCGGGTTGGCCGCGAAAGCGCGAGCCGCTTCGTAAGCGGCGCGCAGGGTGCGCTTTCGTTCGGGTGTCAGCGCGATGCCGTCGGGCCGGAAACTGTCGAAGGTCATTTCCTCCAGGGCTTCCAGCGTCCCCAACGCGTTCATAGCGCGGCGCCGCGCGCTTTGCAGCTTCTCGGCAGCACAGGCACAGGGGATGGCTTTGCCGAAGTCGGGGTGCCCAACCGGGACGTCCCGCTTGTAGAAGCCGACGCCGCCGCACACCGGGCAGTCGGGCCTGCCCACGGTGTCGGGCTCTTCGTCGGGTGGTATCCCGTCCGCAGACGCAGATGAGAGGTCGGCAATCACCTGGGGGATGAGATCGTCAATCTTGCGGGGAGTTTTCTTTTCCATTTTTCGCCCAGTTATTCAAGATGGCGCGGATATAAGGCCAGTGCGGTTTGCCCTTGGCCACGGCCAGTTGGAAGGCGTCGCGCAGCCAGTCTTCGGGGAAGTCCCGCTCGGCCTGACGCAGTTCTTCAGAGATGCTGGCGGTGATGACCCCAACGTACTGCTCGTAGAGCCGAAAGATGTTGGGGCGGGGTTGCGGGGTGGCCTGTAAGATCTCGTCGGGTCGGTGAGCCAGGCCCTCGTAATCGCCTGCCCGGATACGGGCTAAGGCTTCGCGTCCCTTGGGTGAGTTGAGGAAGAACCAGCGTTCTCCCTTACCTTGGTGCTGCACGTCGATCTCTAGCAGCACACCGTGTTGGACCGCGCGCCGGAAGGCTTCTCGGGCACAGGCTTCCTGCTGTTCGCGAACGGGGGTCAGGGTATCCAGAAACTGGAGGTCGAGGAGGGCGTCGGTCAGGCGAAGATAGCGCACATCGCCCCGGCCCTGACTCAGCCGCCAGAAAGTGTAGAGGATGGCCTTTAGCTCGGCCAGATCGTCGACTACGCCCAGCACCTGGGTGAAGAAGGCCTCGGGCAAGTGTGCAAAGCGGGTACGACCGGCGGTGAAGCCGGGAAAGGTCTTGACCTCGTCCTCGCTCATTGGACGCGCAGTTCCTCGGTTCTCAGGGCCAGCTCCTTGAAGGAGGTGTATTCCTCCTCGAAGAAGAGATCTACCGAGCCGGTAGGTCCGTGCCGGTGTTTGGCCACGATGATCTCGGCGATGTTCTTGCGTTCGCTCTCCTCCTTCTTGTACACATCCTCGCGATAGACGAACATAACCACGTCGGCGTCCTGTTCGATGCTACCGCTCTCGCGCAGGTCGCTGAGCTGAGGATGTTTGTCGGCCCGTGTTTCCACCTGACGGCTCAACTGCGAGAGAGCTACAACCGGGACATGGAGTTCGCGGGCCAGTTGTTTGAGTGAGCGGGAGATGAGGCTGATTTCCTGAACCCGGTTTTCGGTACGCGTGCCACCATGCATCAGCTGCATGTAGTCGACGATGAGTAGATCGATGGGCTGTTTGGCGTACAGCCTGCGTGCTTTGGTACGCAGTTCGAAGGGAGTGATGGCAGCGCTGTCGTCGATGTAGATGGCACACTCGCTGAGCACGGCGGAGGCACGGGCCAGGCGATCCCATTCCTCATCTCGGATCTGGCCCAGCCGCATGCGCTGGGAGTTGATGCGGGCCTCCTGGGCGAGCAATCGCAGCACCAGCTGTTCGTTGCTCATCTCCAGGCTGAAGATGGCGGCGCACTTCTTGTACAGTTTGGCGGCGTTGAGGGCGATGGTAAGGGCCAGACTGGTTTTGCCCATGCCCGGCCGGGCTGCGACGATGATGAGATCCGATTTTTGCAGCCCTCCCAACAGCCGGTCGAGGTCGCGAAAGCCGGTGGGGACACCCAGCAGTTCGCCACGCCGCCGATTCAACTCATCCAGTTCATCCATGACATTGCGCATGATCAGGTTGATGGGCGTGAGATCATGCAGCATCTGCCGTTCGGAGATGGAGAAGATGAGCGCTTCGGCCTCGTCGACCACGGTTTTCACATCCTGCGAGTCGTCGTAGGCCTTGCGCGCGATCTCGCCGGCAGCCTGAATGAGTTTGCGCAGCGTGGACGTGCGCTGGACGATCTGGGCATAGTGGTAGGCGTGGATGGCCGAGGGCACGGCGTTGATCAGGGAACTGATGAAAGCCGCGCCGCCTACATCTTCGAGTTGGCCGCGGCGTTCCAACTCATCGGTGACCGTGAGAAAGTCCACCGGCTGCCGCTGATCATGCAAATGGCGGATAGCATCGTATACCCAGCCGTGCCGCTGTACGTAGAAGTCTTCGGGCTCGACGATGGTCGCCACCTGGACGACGACATCGGGATCGATCATCAGCGAGCCCAGAAGTGCTTCCTCTGCTTCGATATTGGCAGGAACGGTTTTGTCGGGTCGTGTGCTCATGCTGGCAGGCCCCATCGCGGGGGAATCGGAAGGCGGGAGAAGACAAAGCGACGCCTGGAGTCAGGCGTCGCCCGCTTTCTTGCAAGAAATGGATGGGTTTCGCGTACTCTTCTACAGCGCGGGGGAAGGTCAGTCGCCTCCGCCCAGGTCATCCAGGTCCAATTCTTCGATGAATTCGGCGAAGACGCCCAGGTCCTCATCACTGACCTCGGGTTCGGCGCTCTCGCCGGATTCGGTACCCAGGATGCTGGGGGCGACATCCTTGTCCGGCATACGCCCGGCTTCGTTCATGACCTTTTCGGCCACATAGATGGGTACCTCGACCCGTACGGCCAGGGCGATGGCATCGCTGGGGCGAGAGTCGATCCGAACCTCTCGCTCGTTGTACTCCAGCACGATCTGGGCATGGAAAACATCGGAGCGCAGATCGTTGACGAGGATGTACTGAACCTCGGCTCCCAGCGTGTCGATGACATTCGCCAGCAGGTCGTGGGTAAGCGGGCGCTCGACCTGGACCCCTTGTAGGCGCAGGGTGATAGCGTCGGCCTCAGGCGCGCCGATCCAAATGGGCAGATAGCGTTCCGAGCCCTTTTCGCGCAACACCACCACGCGGTGTTGGGTCATCAGGCTAATGCGGACGCTGTCAATAGTAACTTCGATCATCGTGACACTCCCGTGGGTGAGGGGCTCAGTGCAATTATACGCCCGGCAGGCAAGGTGGGTCAAACCGACTCGGGGCGGCGGCCATCGCAAGGGCTGGCTACAGGACGTGATAATGGCGGGGTTCCAGCGCCGAAGACCGGCTAATCCCGGCGCCACAAAGTGGCCCGGTCCTGATCCGAGGCGCGGACCAAAGCAGCGCCCGCGCCTGAGGTTTTAGGTTGCAGCCGGACCTGCAACCCTGCAAGCACACATCCGGCACACCGCCGCTCGCGTAACCATGTACGAGATTGTAACTTCTGTATAAAGGCTGTTATCATAGAGCTATGGACACGCAGGTCACGTTGCCCGAGCAACCGCCGGGCCTGTTTCCCGAGATCCACCTGGGCCGGTGGAAGTATGTGCCGGTGGGCTTTTTCGCGCTGGTGTTGGTAGCCGTATTCGCCTTCGTCATCTTCCGGCCCATCCAGGTCCTGCCGCGCATCCGGTTGGCGCCCGGCTATGCCCTGCGCGACCAGGAGGGCCGAACGCTGACCAGCGAAGATCTGCGCGGTCACTTCGTTCTCTACAATTTCACCCACACCGCCTGCCGCGCGCCCGCCTGTCCCCAGTACGATCTCATCATGCGCGAGGTGCAGCGGCGTCTGGGCGAAGTGGATACGGGCGGGACGCCGATCACGCTGGTGACGATCGTCTTCGATACCGAGCACGCGGATCCGGAGACGTTGCGCTCCTACGCGGCCGAACTGGACGCCGATCTGGATGGCTGGTACTTCGTCTCCGGCGATGCCGACACCCTGAAACGGGTGGTGGGTGGCGGATTTCAGGTCTACTATCAGCGCGACGCCGTCGGTTCCTACACCTTTAGCCCGGCTATGGTTCTGGTGGACGGCTGGGGTGTTGTGCGGGCCATCTACAGCACGCGCACCTATCTGCCCGAAACCGATCGCATCCTCAGACATTTCAGCGTGCTCGCACAGGAGGTACAGAACAGCAAAGGTGTAGCCCGTCTCGGCTACGAGGCCGCGCATCTCTTCCTGTGCTACGCGTCTTGACCACTCCCCTCGTTTCCCCTCTACCATCGCTCCCTCCCCGATCTCTGACGATGAAGCTCAACACCAAGCTCCTGGCCGTGGTGGCCGCCATACTTGTACTGCTGCTGTTGTTGGCTCGTTTCGGGCTGCCTTTGCTGCGTCCCTATGTGTTCCACGGCATGGTGATGCAGACATCGGAGCAGAACAACGATTTCACCCTCACCGCGCACACCGGCGAACGCGTCAGTCTGGCCGACTTTCGCGGCAAGTATGTGATTCTGTACTTCGGCTACACCTTTTGCCCGGATGTGTGCCCGACGACTATGGCGCAGCTCGCTCAGGCTATGAAGCTGCTGGATGCGCCGAAAGCAGAGCGGGTGCAGGTCCTGTTTGTCTCGGTCGATCCAGAGCGGGACACTCCCGAACGGCTTGCCCAATACGTCCCGGCTTTCGACCCGACCTTTATCGGCTTGACCGGCACGCCCGACGAAATCGCGGCCGCCGCGACTCCTATGGGTATCTACTATGCCAAGAACGAGGTGGGGGGCGCCAGTGGCTATCTGGTGGACCACACGGCTTCGGTAATGGTGCTGGATGAAGAGGGTCGCGTGCGGTTGATCTGGCCGTATGGCACCACTGCCGCCGAGATGGCCGAAGATCTGGACCACCTACTGCGTTGATTCGCGTTCGACCTCGAAGCCGGGGCCGGACGATTGTGTCAGATCCACGACCACCTCTCGCCCGCCCCATCCGTCCACCAGATCGTGGGCTCGCACCGTGACCTGGGTCACGCCGTCGGGAATGCGGATGTTGCTCTGCGAGCGGGTGAACGGCTGTTCGTTCACGTGGGGGTGTAGCAGGAGCCTGGTGTAGGGGCTCTGCGGGTCGGGCTTGGCGACGCTGCCGTCGGGCAGCACCACATCCCAGCCATCGGCGTAGTCATCCCATCCCGTATCGGCATGTCGCACCGTGACGTAGAACGTCCAGGTGCCGTCGGCGTGCTGCCGGGCCCGTACGAATTCGACGTCGGCGTTGGCCCCGCCGGCCGCAGTCGGTGTGGGCATAGGGCTGAGGGAGGAGGCAGGAGTGACGGCCGCGCCGCTCTGCTGGAGCGGCAGGTTTTGGCGCAGCATTGGCGTGGCGGGTACAGGCGCGCAGCCTGCCAGCAGAACCAGGACCAAAAGAAGATAGCGAACGTGCAAGAGAGTCTCCGGCGGATGGTACGGGGATAAGGCAGATCGCGTTCCGGCCAGCGGCTTTCTGCCTGCCGCAGCCGCGACATTTCCATTGTACTACACGACCTCGGCAAAGGATGTAGGCGTGCTGCCATGCCCCGAGTTATCCGGCCCGTTGTGTCGGCGGCTTCAGCCCAGCCACTTATACATCACGTAGGCGTCGACAAAACCCAGATGGGCGTGCCGGAAGGCTTTGGGCAGGCGGCCCACGATCTCAAAGCCCAGCTTCTGCCACAGGCGCACGGCACCCTCGTTGGTCGCCACCACCAGGTTAAACTGCATCGCCCGGAAGCCAAGCCGCCGGGCCTCCTCTTGCGAGTGCAGACACATGGCCGTGGCAATACCCTGGCCTCGGGCCTCCTCGCTCACCATGTAGCCGCAGTTGCAGACATGGGCACCCAGCGCCGGCTGGTTGGGCTTGATATAGTATGTGCCCACAATGCGCCCGTTGTGCTCGGCCACGTATGTACGTAACGGCTTCTTCATCCAGAGTTCGTAGGCCTGGGCCCTGTCGGTCTCGGGATCGTAGGCATAGGTATCGCCTTGGGAAACGATGCTCTTGAAGATGGGCCAGATGGCGTCGAAATCGGCGTCAGTCGCTTCGCGAATGTTCAGGTCCATTTTTCGGGCGGTTTATCGTAGAGAGGTTCAGCGTGTTCACAGCGGTGAATGGGTTTTGTTCGGCTTACCGACGATGTGGTCGCGGCTGGCCACGCTCTGGAGGGCGAACCCGGCAAGACGCAAGGCCGGCCGTGAAAGGTGAGTACTGTTCCGGTGCATGAGACAGGGGACTTGCGTGAGGCAGGAGGGCTCAGGTGAGAAGGTGGACCAGCCCCCCGGCCAGCAGGGGGACGACAAGCCCCAGTCCCCAGCGCACGGCACTAAAGCGCCAGCCCATGAAAGACAGCTCAAAAGAGACCGAAATGAGTCCCTGCGTGGCCCAACTCGTCACCAGGGTGACGGCAGGGCCCAACCCGGCGCCTGCCTTGTACAGCGCCGCAATCAGCGGAAAGACCACGTAAGGCCCGCCGGGCAAGAGCATGCCGATGCCTTCGGCCAGCAAGATACCTCCCCAGCCGGACTGCGGGCCGATGAAACGCTGGACCAACTGTTGCGGTTCCAGGACATTCACATAGCCTACGATGAGAAACGCCGCGATCAAGAGCGGCAGGGTGCGGCGCAGTGTCTGCACCGCCTGCCACACTCCCTCCCGATGGCTGTTGTCTCCGCGGCGCCAGGCAAGAAAGAGGAGTATCACGGCCAACACGGCCAGTGTCACGGCTGCGACTGTCATGCGATGATGGCCTCCCGGATGGCTTCGATACGACGCCCAAACAGCAGTTCCGCTACAAATCCCAGCAGCGGCGGCACCAGCAGGGTGGCGGCAAACCGCACCAGGGTGAGATAGGGACCCAGCAACGCCACCTCCATCGGCAGGCGCGAGACCGACCAGAGATTCTTGGCCGTGACGAAAGCAACCATCGCGCCCAGACTGGCCCTGTTGCGTAGCAAGACGGCCGCAATGGGATAGTAGACGTACGGGCCACCGGGCATCAGTGCGCCCCCCACACTGGCCAGCGCGATTCCTCGCCATCCCCCGGCCGATCCCAGCCAACGCTGGACCAGGTCCGGTGTCAGTAAGACCTGGGTGAGGCCGGCAACCAGGAAGGCCGCCACCAGCAGTGGGAACACCCCCACCAGTGTTGCTCCGCCCTGGCGCAGTCCTTCCACCACCAGAGAGAGGCCCCCTTCACGCCAGGCCAGCAGCATCAGCACTGCCACTACGCCCAGCAGGATCAACGTGGTGTTGTCAGGTCGCCTGGACTTCTGCATCGTCCCTCTCGTCCTCAAAGCCTCTGCACCCGGTCTGCTCTCTAGCCGACGATGCTGTATTCGTACTGCCCCCGCACGGGATCATTCTCCTCGAAGCGGGTAAAGCGGAACATGGTCGGGTCGAACTCGGGGTCTTCGACGCCCGTGACCAGGTCGGCCATCATCTTGCCAACGGCCGGGCCCAGCTTGAAGCCGTGGCCGCTGAAACCCGCACAGATGTAGAATCCGCTCCCGTCGGGTACCTCATCCACCAGAGGATGCCAGTCGGGCGTAATCGCATAGAGCGAAGCGTATCCCCCTGTGCTCTCGCTTTGCTCCATCACGGGATAGCGCGCAATGATGCGCTCCCCCACCTCGAGCACGAACCCCGGCTCTACCTGTTCATCGAAATCATCGGGATCGACCACCGCCTCGGCCTCGCTGGGGTCGATGAGTCCGGCCAGGGTTAGCGCGCCCGTTTCCGAGCGATAGTAGACCGCGTGCACGAAATCGGCCACCACCGGATGAGGTGCTTCGTGGCCCGGCGGCCTGCGGAAAAAGCCCACCTGCACACGGCAGGACTTGATGGGTGCTTCGATGCCGGCCATGGCCGCAACCTGCGCACCCCAGGCCCCCGTAGCATTGACTACCACCCCCGCGTCGAATCTGCCTTGTGTCGTATCGACACCCTGCACCCTGCCCCCCGCAAAACGCACTCCGGTCACCCGCGTCTGTTGGAAGATCTGCGCGCCCTCTCGCCGGGCTGCCTGTGCAAACGAGTTGACCGTGAGATAGGGGTCGGCGTAGCCGCTCTCGGGTTCCCATGCCGCTGCCACCAGGTCCGCCGTATTCAGACCGGGCATTACCTCCAGCAGCGCTTCGGGTCCCAGGATCTCGGTACGGATGCCTACCCGTCGCTGCAAGGCTACATTCGCCTCCAGGCCGGCACGGTCGTGGGCTGATGTCAGGGCAACGAAGCCCGTCTCGGTAAATCCGCACTCCCCTCCCACAACCTCGTCAAAATGCTGGAACACGCGCAGACTGTACAGGGCCATACGCGCCGTCAGCTCATTGGAATAGTGCTGGCGGATGATGGCGGACGACTTACCGCTGCCGCCCGAGGCAACCAGCCCCTTCTCCAGTACGGCCACCTTCAATCCGCGGCGGGCCAGTTGATAGGCCGTGCTGCATCCCATAATGCCGGCTCCAACGACAATGACATCGAATGTCTGCTGCATGTTCATTCCTCCTGAGGTTTGCGGGGCGTTATCCGCTCGCGATCATCATCTAAGGCCACCGTGCCCGCAGGTCACAGCAGGCCCGAACACGGCGACAGGGGGATGATAAAGGGGTTTCTGCATCGCGCAATCTACGTCACGATTTTTCCAGGATCAATGTCACCGGCCCGTCGTTGACCAGGGCAACCTCCATGTGGGCGCGAAATACCCCGGTGGCCACTCGTACGCCTCGCCGGCGCAATCGGTTTACAAACTCTTCCACCAGAGGTTCGGCCACCTCGGGCGGAGCAGCGTGTGTAAACGAAGGGCGGCGACCTTTACGGGCGTCGGCGTACAGCGTAAACTGCGAGACCACCAGCACCTCTCCGTCCACATCGGCCAGCGAAAGGTTCGTGAGTCCCTGTGCGTCGTCAAACAGACGTAGTCCCGCCACCTTGCGCGCCAGCCATTCAGCCTGCTCCACCCCGTCCCCATGCGTCACCCCCACCAACACGAGATAGCCGCGGCCGATGGCTCCCACGACTTCACCGTTGACCGTGACCGATGCCTGGTTGACGCGTTGGATGACGAGGCGCATGGACGATGCAAAGAAGGGGTAGCGCTCGGTAGAGCAGCCTGATGAGGGGGCAGGGAATGCGGCCGGGATCGGAAACCGGGCCGGGCCATAACTATAGCCGGGAAAGGATGGTCGGTCAATTCCGCTGACCTGCAAGGTGCGTGTCAAGATCAGGGCAACCGCTCCCTCATGCAGGCACACCTGTCACCGCCTCAGCCCGTCAAACCCTGCTGGCCCTTGTCCAGGGGTGCATTTCAATTTTGGGGTGGCCGGGGCTGCGGATGCGGGCGCTCCCCGCACCCCCCGTGAGGTTCGTGCGTTGAGAGAGGTTGAGTGATCGGCGCGCGGGGCGCAGCTCTGCACGTGGTGGCCTTGGCCCCGCGGGCAGGGGTGGGTGTACCCTTCTGCTATGGCCACACGGGT
>RFJM01000247.1 GCA_003694905.1 Caldilineae bacterium | reverse complement strand
GGGCTACCCCGTGCCGGAATTCGACTTTCGCGTGCCGGGGGTGACGTCCATCTCCGCGGACCTGCACAAATACGGCTATGCGGCCAAGGGGGCATCGGTGATTCTCTATCGCGACCGGACGCTCCGCCGCTACCAGATGTTTGCCTACACCGACTGGCCCGGTGGCATCTATGCCTCGCCGACCATGGCGGGAACGCGGCCCGGTGGAGCCATCGCCGCTGCCTGGGCGGTGATGCGCCATCTGGGCGAGGAAGGTTACACGCAGATCGCGGCGGAGGTGATGGAGGCTGTCCGGCGCCTGCAGGAGGGCATTGCAGCCATCGACGGCGTGCATGTGCTCGGCGCTCCGGACATGAGTGTTATGGCCATCGCTTCGGATACCCTGGATGTCTACCAGATCGGTGATGAAATGGGCCTGCGCGGATGGCATCTGGACCGCCAGCAAGCGCCGGCGAGCCTGCACATGACGGTGCACCGGGGGCACGTGGATGTGGTAGATGATTTTCTGCGAGACCTGGCCGATTCGGTGGCGGCGGTGAAGCGCCCGACCCCGCGACGGCTCGGTACGGGCTTCCTCATGTGGCTGGTGCAGGTGGTGGCGCGCATCTTGCCGGAACGCTGGTTGAGCTGGCTGACGGCGCGGGTCTCGGGACTGCTGGGCGGGGGCGGCGAACTGCCCAAACGCTCGGCCGCCCTCTACGGAATGATGGGAACGCTCCCCAACCGGGGCGATCTGAAAGAACTGGTGTTGGACCTGGTAGAAGGGTTTACCGATCCCAGACAAAGCTCACAAGGAGAATGATGATGCCGTCCGCGAACATCCTGAGCCCCGAGAGTTTCTTCTTGCCCGGAGGGCCGGTGGGTGCGCTGCTCATCCACGGGTTTACCGGCGCGGCCACCGAGATGCGGATGATCGGCGATTATCTGCACGCGCGGGGGCTGACGGTCTACGGCCCACTGTTGCCCGGCCACGGGACTTCGCCCGAGGAGATGAACCGCTGCCGCTGGCAGGACTGGACCAAGGCAACCGAGGAGGCCTATACCCATCTCAAGCGCCACTGCCGTGAGGTTGTAGTGGGGGGCCTTTCGATGGGCTCGTTGCTGACTCTGTATCTGGCGGCGGAGCATCCCGAGCTGCCCGGTATTGTGCTCTATTCGCCGGCGGTGAAGGTGGCGCAGGGCTGGCTGCTATGGTTGACGCCGCTGGTCAAGCACCTGACACCCTTTCTGCGCAAAGGGGGCGACACGGATCTGGTGGATCCCGAAGCCGAAAAGCGGCTATGGCACTACGATGTGCAGCCACTGTGGGCAGCAGACGAGTTGCGCAAGCTCATCGTGCGGGTGAGGCACCGCCTGCCCGGAATCACCGCGCCGGCCCTGATTGTGCACTCGACGCGCGATCGGGCCATCGCAGCCGACAGTGCCCGCTATACGTACGAACGCCTGGGCTCGACCAGGAAGAATCTGGTGACGCTGCATGGTTCGGGCCATTGTCTGACGGTGGATGCCGAGTGGGAACGCGTGGCCCGGTTGACCTATGAATTCGTGTGCGCTACGGTGCCGGGGGCTGAGCACGCGGCCCAGAATGATGGTTAAGCCGTTATCTTCACCTTTGGCCGCGGCCGTGATACAATGCCGGTGAGAACGGGCCTTTCGCCCCACCTAGCTTGCTGATTTCCCCCCGAGGTTTCATGGACCGACCAATTGTCGCCTGCATCCAACACCGCGTTTTCCTGCCCAAAACGACCGACGAGTACGACGCGCACCTCCACCGCTTTCTGCGCATGGCCAAGGCCAAGGGGGCAGTGTTGGCATTGTTCCCCGAGCTGAGCGGTGTGGCAACGGCATTCCCCCTCCTGCGGGGCTGGCGCAACATGTTGCTAAAGGAGGCAGATCAGGCGCGTCGCGGCAAGGGTGGCTGGTGGCAGCAGGTCAAGTCGAAACTGGCGGGGAGTGCAGCGGTGGTTGTAAAGGCAGACCTGCGCACCTCGTTCTTGCGGGCACTGCACGACATGCCCGAGTCACTCTACGACGCCTATTACGACGGGTTCAGCAACCTGGCCCGGCAATACGAGATGACCATTGTAGCGGGAAGCCTGTATCAGCTCGACCCGGACGACGGGGTGATGCGCAACATCTCGCTGGTCTTCGGGCCGGACGGCTCGCTGCTGGGCCGGCAGGCCAAGGTGGTTCTGTCGGAGCGAGATCAGGAGGTCTCGCAAGCCGCGGATGGTTGGGGGGTGATCCCCACGCCTGCCGGCCGTGTGGGGATTCTCCTGGGCAACGATGTGCTCTATCCCGAGCCGGCGCGCATCCTGGCCTACCAGGGCGCGGATATGCTCCTGACCATGGGCGCCGTGACCAGACCGGCCACATTCCATAAGATCCGGCAGGCGGCCCTGGCACGCTGCCAGGAGAATCAACTCTACGGCATGGTCAGCTTTCTCGTAGGTCCGGACCCCTTCGCACCGGCGGACGCCCCCCCTTTTGTGGGCAAAAGCGCCATCTTCGCGCCTCTGGAGTTCACACCGCGTTTCACGGGCGTGATGGTCGAGGTGGGCAGCCCTCTGGCCGAGGCGGTGATCACGGCCGAGTGGGATTATCCGGCCCTGGAGGAGCTATGGCGCGAGAGCGATACTCCTTTGCGCCGGGAGATGCCCCTTCTGCAGGCCGGCCCCATCCTGGCCCAGGTCTACGCCAGGGCCCTGCCCTTGACCGAGGCCGGCAGCTTCATGCTGGAATCGCCGGAGCAAGAGGAAGCCGCACCGCCACAGCCGGAAGAGGCCGCGGCGGCCCAGGAGATGGAGCGCGAGCCCGAAGCACCGGTGCCCGAGGAATCCGCCCAGGAACTGATGCCCGAGATCGAGGTGCCGGTACCCGAGGAGGAAACCCCGGCAGAAGAGGCTGAAGAAGCTCCCTTCCCGCCCATCATGCCCATACTGCCCGAGTCCATCTATGCGCCCTCTTCGGATGAACTCGAGGATGCCGCTGAGGTACTATCGGCGCAGGTGCATATGCAGTCCCAGATGGTCGAAGTGGCGACGAGCGAAGTGCGGGATGAAATCCAGCGCGCCAGCGAGCGGGTGCGCGCCGCGGCCAGCGAGACCCCTGATGAGATCGAGGATACCATCGCCGCCGTGGTGGAGGAAACCACCTCGGCGC
>RFJM01000246.1 GCA_003694905.1 Caldilineae bacterium | reverse complement strand
GTTCAGGGCTGGCGGCGACGCCAGGCTGGAAAGCCTCTCCCGCAGGTTGCCCCCATCCCGAAACGCACCTCCGCCAAGATATCCCTTGAACAGCCAGGCAAACCTTGCTACAATCAGGCCATGACCTCGTTCGAGCCGGCCTATCTCAAACTCCGGCGCGAAGACGCTTTGCTACGGCGGGTGCAGCAGGCCTACGAACTCCTCTCCGATTGCCACGTCTGCGCCTGGCATTGCCCTGTAGACCGCCGCGCCGGGCAAAAGGGCGTGTGCCGCACGGGGCTCCGCGCTCGCGTCAGCAGCTATGGCCCCCACCTGGGCGAGGAGGACCCGCTGCGGGGCTGGCGGGGCTCGGGAACTATCTTCTTCACCCGCTGCAACCTGAAATGCCAGTACTGCCAGAATCACGACATCAGTCAAACGGACGCCGGGGAAGAAGTCGAACCGGAAGAACTGGCCGCCATCATGCTGGAACTTCAGGCCATGGGCTGCCACAATATCAACCTGGTCTCCCCCAGTCATGTGGCACCGCAGATCATGGCAGCGGTGCTTGTAGCGGCGCAGGCCGGTCTGCGCCTGCCCCTTGTGTACAATACCGGCGGCTACGACTCGCTGGAGATGTTGCGACTTTTGGATGGGGTCATCGACATTTACATGCCCGACATGAAATACGCCGACGCTCGCATCGCCCGCAAGTATTCCCGAATCAAGGACTACCCCCGGGTAAATCAGGCTGCCGTTAAGGAAATGCACCGTCAGGTGGGCGATCTGCAGATCGACGAACAGGGTCTGGCCCGGCGGGGTCTGCTGGTGAGACATCTGGTGTTGCCCAACAATCTGGCCGGTTCCGAAGAGATCCTCCGCTTTCTGGCCGAGGAAATTTCTCGCAACACCTATCTCAACATCATGGACCAGTACCGGCCCGCCTACCGCGCTCATCACTATCCCGAACTGGCTCGCACATTGCACTCGGCCGAGTATGAGGCCGTGGTCGCCAAAGCCAGGGAACTGGGACTCACCCGGCTTGATCAACGACGTTTTCGCCGGTATCTCATTTTCTGAGGCGCTGCCGTGAACGACGAGCACCCTTCCTCGCGAGATGCAGCCCGGTTGCTGGCGGCCCTCCGCCATCGCCGGGAGCTCAGCCATCGATCTGTTGAGGAAAAGGGCCTGAGTGCCGAGAAGGCAATGCTACGCGCCTGGCAGTCGCAGCGCCTGGCCCGTACCCATGCCGACCTGCTGGCCAGCCCGCGCTATGGCCCTGCCTGTCGCTTCTTCCTGGAAGACATCTACGCGCCCAAAGACTTCAGCCAGCGCAATCAGGATCTCATCCGCATGCATGAGTTCATGCTGCGTTTCCTGCCGGCGGGTGTCATCCATACCCTCACCGACGCCATCGAGCTCAACAGCCTGACCGAAGAGCTGGACGAGCGCCTGCTGTCAGCCCTGGTTGAGCAGTTGGGCGTGCGCGACAATATCACCCCTGCGCAATACGCCGAGGCATATCGCATCTGCGACAACTATGACGACCGCCTGCGCCAGATCGAGATGATCGTGCAAGTGGGAAAAGGCATCGATCGCCTGGTGCGGCTGCCGTTGGTGGGTTGGACGCTACGGCTGGCGCGGGGACCGGCCCGTCGCGGGGGTTGGCATCAATTGCAAGACTTCCTGGAGCGAGGGTTCCGCGCTTTCAAACACATGGGTGGTGCCGGTCACTTTCTGCAGACCATCGAACGGCGGGAGAAGCAGATCCTGGATCAGATCTTCGCGGGTGCCGCCGATCCCTTCCGCGTCGACGAATGAGGACCGCTTCTCCCCTGTTCAGCCATCCAGCTCCAGCAGGTAGTCGTATGCAGCCAGCGCGGCCTTTGCTCCTTCGCCGGTGGCGATGAGAACCTGCTCGGTGAAGGTGTGGGTGACATCACCGGCCGCGAAAATGCCCGGCCGCGAGGTCCGGCAACGGTCGTCGATGACCACATAGCCTGCCTCGTTCAACTCGACCAGGTCCTTGACCAGGTCCGAGCAGGGTACCAGGCCCAGTTCGCCGAACACGCCCGTCACGGGCAGCTTCTCTTCCCTCCCATGCGGGTCGCGGACGGTGATGGCGTTGACGTAGCCGTTGGCATGCACCTGCGTCACCTGGTAGTGCTCGAGAATAGTGACATTGTCCTGCCGTTCCAGCCGTTTGCGCAGGGGGGAATCGGGTAGCTTGTCGGGCGCCACCAGGATGACCCGGCTGGCGACCGTGGCCAGTTCCGCGGCAGAGCGCAAGGCGAGATCACCGTCGCCCACTACGGCCGCTTCTCGTTCCCAGAAAAGGGGCGCGTGGCTGACTGCCGAATAGCTCAGTCCCCGCCCCACCATGAGTTCCTCATCCGGCACGGCCAGTCGCCTGGGCTCTGCACCGGTGGCCAGGATAACAGCGCGGGCGCTGAAGGTATTCCCCTTCTCAGTGGTGACCACGAAGACCTCGCCCTTCTCGCCGGGACGGGCCTCCAGTTTCGCGGCCATATCCCGAATGCGGGCGAAGTCCAGATACTGCAACTGGCTGCGGAACTTGCGCACGATCTCTTCGCCGGTAATGTGCTCAAAGCCTTCCAGACCGGAGAGATGCAAGCG
>RFJM01000245.1 GCA_003694905.1 Caldilineae bacterium | reverse complement strand
GTTTCAGCTTGGCAAGCGGCGCTGCTCAGGCCTGGCGGCGGCGCCAGGCTGGAATGTCTCTCCTGCAGGTTGCCCCCAACTTGAAACACACCCGAGCGGCGCGACACTGTACCAGTTCAGTCGGTATGTGGCGCGGTGGCTGGCTGACTGGAACTCAGCCCTTTCGGGCCTTCGGCCAGAGCCCGGCCTACGCTGGCCTCATAACCGTCGGCGCAGGCCGACCGCTGGCGCAGCCTGTAGAGGTCGAGTTTACTCCGCGCAACGCACGATCTGCCAACAGCCAACCCGAGCCACCGTCCGAATTGTTACAGTGTCCTCGACTTTCTGTCCCCTCTCGCGGTCGGGGACAGGATGGTGCCACCACAAATCACACAAGCCGCCGGCCACGAGAGGAGACAGACAGCCAGAGGCGTGCTGCCGCCGACGGCATGACCCCGGCTCCGCGCCCCTGGCCCCAACTTTGCAGGCGTTGCTTCCTGCCCGCTTTCCGGGGTGTCAAGGCAGCCCCTTGCAGCTTCGATTGCACCTGCTACCTTCCTGCTCCTCCACAATTGACCAACCGGGCAAAAAGGGGCAAAATACAGAAACCATGCTGTCACACCGGAATTTGGGGAGTTGTTCTCGCCAAGTGCTCGTGTGCCCGCAGCGCCACGCATCGGCGGCGTGTCGTCGCAGTACAAGCGCACCGGGTTGCCCGGGCCACCGCTGCCGGCTGCTTATCTCACCTGTCGAGGAAGTACGTGCCTGACTTACTCAGAACTGCCGTCATCGGAGTCGGCTCAATGGGGTCCAACCATGCGCGGGTCTACGCGCGCATGCCCAGCACCACGCTGGTTGCCATCGCCGACAGCGATCCCGAACAGCGCGATCGTGTCGCCCGCACCTATCGTGCCAGGGCCTACGCCGACTACCGCGAGATGCTCGAACAAGAAGAGCTGGACATTGTCACCATTGCCCTGCCCACCCACCTCCACTGCGAGGCTGCCCTGGAGACCCTGGCGCGGGGCATCCACACCTTCGTCGAAAAACCCCTCGCCGACTCCGTGGCCAATGCCCGGCGAATGATCGATGCCAGCGAGCGCCACGGGGTGTTACTCGGTGTGGGGCATATCGAACGCTTCAACCCCGCCGTCATCGCGCTCAAAGAGCGCCTGCGTAGCGGGCAGCTGGGCAAAGTCTATCAGATCCATTCGCGGCGGGTAGGGCCATTCCCGCCGCGAGTCACCGATGTCGGTGTGGTGTTCGATCTGGCCACCCACGAACTGAATGTCATGGAATATCTCGTAGGGACCGGCATCTATAGCATTTCGGCCGAGGTCAAGCGAACGCTCCACGACGATCACGAGGATCTGGTGGTGGGCATTCTCCGCTTCCCAGACGATATTGTCGGTGTGCTGGATATCAACTGGCTGACGCCGACCAAGATCCGCCATCTCTCCATCCTGGGCGAGCGGGGTATGTTCCAGGTCAACTACCTGACCCAGGAACTGTGGTTCTATGAGAACCGCTCGGCCACCGACCGGTGGGAGGGCCTGGCCAAGGTGGGCGTCAGCGAGGGCGCTGTTATCAAATATGAATTGGAGCGGGTGGAGCCCTTGCGCGCCGAACTGGAAGTCTTCGTGGACGCCGTGCTCAACGGCTATAACGGCCTGGTGAACGGCGAAGAGGGTTTACGCGCCGTCTATCTGGCCGAGCAATTGCTGCGGGCCAGTCGTGAGGGGAATGTGGTCATCCTGCCCCCCTACACGCCCATTCCGGCCCTTCATGAGCAAACCGGCCGCGTCCGAGACAACTCGCTGCAAGCGCAACCTGCCCCGCGGTGACGAGTTGCCGCAATGCTACAGCGCCGATTTTGCGCCGCGGGTGTGCCGGCATAGAATATCTGCGACCTGGTCTCTCGTAACGGTCTCCACACGTCAGCGCAAGAAAGGTCCTTGTTGCATCCTCAATGAACCCTCGGGTTAGACTTACTGCTGCGGATCGGGCGATGTTGTCGGGCGAAAAAGGGCCGGCGGCGCGCATGGCCATGTCCATCCTCGTGCGCATGGCCGCAGTGTACGGCGCTTCGGAGCTGCTGGATATCAGTGCCGCGCACATCGACAGCACCATCTATATCGGCGATGCCGGCCTGGAGTTCGCCGAACGTCTGGCCGGATACGGTGCCCGCGTGGCAGTACCCACCACCCTCAATGTCAGCGGACTGGACGAACACCACTGGCGCGAGTGGTCGGTACCCGAGGATTGGGCCGAGAAAGCCTACCGCCAGATGGTGGCCTACCGCAGCATGGGGGCAGTCCCGACCTGGACCTGCGCGCCCTACCAGACCGACATGCGCCCCGCCTTTGGCCAGCAGATTGCCTGGGGTGAGTCCAACGCCATTGTCTTCGCCAACTCGGTTATCGGCGCCCGAACCGAGCGCTATCCCGACCTGCTCGACATCTGTTGCGCGATCACCGGCCGTGCCCCTGCCGCCGGCCTGCATCTGACCGAGAACCGCCGAGGCGACATCCTCATCTGCCTCCGGCAGATCCCGGAGCCGTTGCAACGGGATGATTCGTTCTACCCCGTGTTGGGCCATCTCGTTGGGCGCCTCGCCCAGGACAAGATCCCCGTGCTTACCGGGCTGCAGGTGAGACCCTACGAAGATCAGCTCAAGGCCCTGGGCGCAGCTATGGCTTCCTCTGGTTCCGTGGCTATGTTTCACATCGTCGGCGTTACGCCCGAAGCCCCCAACCTCGATGCGGCTTTCCAAGGTCGCGAACCCGAACAGATCATATCGC
>RFJM01000244.1 GCA_003694905.1 Caldilineae bacterium | reverse complement strand
GGAGAAGACCTCCCACGTTCGGAACAGCTTGCTGTCCTCCTTGCCGGCAGCTACGTATCAACAGTGGATCGGAGACGAATCCGAACTGGCGCGAATCCACCGGCATCTCAGCGAGGGTGGTGGGGCACCGTTGTTCGTCACGGGAATCGGCGGTCTGGGCAAGACCAGCTTTTTGCGCGAAGCCCTGGTCACCTGGCTGGAGGCCTCGCCCTATAAGCCGGATCATCTTCTGTGGACGACCGTGGTGCAGCCACTGGTTACGCTGGATTCGCGGCTGGCCGCGCCACGCCGGCGACATACCTTTGATCAGCTTCTGGCCGATCTCGGTGCTCAACTGGGGCTACAGGTGAACGCACTGCCCAGCAACGAGCGCAAGCTGCAGATGCTGGCGCGCGCCCTCCGCGGCACTTCCTCTATCGTCGTGATCGACAATGTAGAAACGCCGGATGAGGCCACCATGGCCCTGAGCATTGTCGATGCTCTGTCCTCCGTGGCCCAGGTCCTGGTCACGACCCGCTACCAGATCCTTCACAGCACCGGTGCCTCGATTCCGGTTCGCGAGCTGTCCGAAAAGCATGCGCATCAGCTTCTACGTCTGGAAGCCGCGCGCCTGCAACTCGGAGAGGTGCCGGAAGAGGTCTTCGCCAATTTCTACAGGCTGCTTGGCGGACACCCGCATGCCCTCAAGCTGGCAGTAGCCCAGCTCGCGCATCTGCCTCCGGACGCGGCTCTGCGCGGGTTCCAGACCCACGCGGCCTCATCCCAAAGTCTCTTCCACTACATCTACGAGACGGCATGGTCCTTGTTGTCTCCGGCCGCACAGGATGTGTTGCTGGGTCTGTGGGTGTTGCCGCCGCAGGGTGCCGGCTGGGAGGATCTCCGTTTGGCCTTCCAGGCCGGTGGGGGCATGATGTCGGATGAGGAACTGTTGAGCCATGTGGCCGAACTGGCCGCACTCAATCTCATCCAGACCACTGCAGATCACCCCATTACCTATTCCCTCCATCGTCTCACCTACAACTATCTCTCTTACAAGATGGGATTGAGGGAGGCTGCGACAGGCGATGAGGCAGACGAACAGGTCTGAGAGCAGCGTCCGGGAACGCGCACGCTCGTTGCTGGAGCGGTATGCCGAAACCCTGATCGCAAGTCCCGAGACCTCGGCCGGCTCCATCGACATGGTCGTAAATCTGTTGGAGAAATGTCTTGCGCTCGAGGATGATGCCACCTACGTACGTCTCCTCGAGCGCTTTGCCGTGCGCTTGCAGAGGGAATACAACCTGGCCCACGTGGAGGCCTTTCTGGGCCGGGTGCTCGACCATGCCGGCTTGACGTCGGAGCAGGCCGTCGCCTTTGCCGACCTGCGCGTGCGTATCCTCATTCAGCTTGGGGAGGAGGCACTCGCGCACCAGACCCTGGACCGTGTGTGGCCCCTTGCCTGCACTCCTGCTCTGCGCGCTCGCGTGCTCAACCGCAGGGCCTATCTCTACGGCATTTACAGCCATTATGAAGAGGCCGAGCGTGACTATCGCGCCGGCCTCGAGGTCGCACAGGCCGGCGGCGATCCTTACATCCTGGCCGTCCTCCACAGCAACTACGGCGACACACTTCACCAGCAAGGCAAGTACGAGGCGGCGCTCGAGCAATACCGGCAGGCTCTGGCGGTCGCACGGCCGCACAAGCTGGCCTTTCCCTGCGCGCTGGCGGAAGGGGGGCTGGGCATGACGCTCGACCAGTTACAGCGCTACGAGGAGGCTCGCCAGCACCATCTGGCGGCGCTGGCATACTACGAAGAGGCGGGCGACATGTTCGGGCGCATCCGCATCCACCTGAACTTGAGCTACAACGCGCTCTGCCGCGGGGACTACGAGCGGGTCAAAGAGCTGGCCGGGCAGGCGTTGGCCTGGGCACGGGAGTTGGAGGACCTGCACCGTCTGGCCTTCGCCCATCAGCGGTTGGGTGAGGTTTTCGAGCGCACCGGCGAGTACGATGTGGCCTGTGAGCACTACCTTCAGGCGCTAGAACTGCGCCGCCAGGTGGGAAAACCCGCGTTCATTCGGCACACCGAGCGCAGTATCCGTACGCTGCTGGAAACCGTACGCAACGGTGCTGCTGTGGCGGCCGATGTGCGGGCCCGCATCGAACGGGATTGCCGGCGGGCGCTGGAGGCATCGCCGGCAGATACCACGATGCCTCCAGCCTGAGTGGGGGAATCAGCCGCCACCCTGGTCACCGTCGGTGCTATCGGGCAGGATGAAGGGCCCGGCATAGGAACCGCCGCCCTGGTCACCGTCGGTGCTGTCGGGCAGGACGAAGGGCCCGGCGTAGGCACCGCCGCCCTGGTCACCGTCGGTGCTGTCGAAGCTACCGGAGGGGACGGCGAGCAGCCGCGGAAGCCGGGTGGGGCCGGCCGCGTGCAACGGGGCAGCCACGGCCACGAGGAGGATCCCGGCAATCAGCACCGGAATCAACGAGATCTTGGCCCGGCGAAGGGCGCGTGACATTACGTTCACGACTTCACCTCACTGTACGAAGGTGTGAGGCATGGCAGCGTGCGCCAGCTGTACCCCGCGGGGCGCCCGCCTGCCACACCGGATTGAGTTGTCGTGAACTGCGCAGTTCGAACGAGAAAACGGCAGAAACGCCGCGTTTCTTGCGGAGGCCGGGAGGGGACCTGGTGTTGCCGTGCGCGTGCGGCTGCGAAGAAAGCCCCTCCTAGATCACGGCCAGGGCCGCAATGCCGAGGAGCAGCAGGACGATCAGGGCCATCATCAGCAAGGTGGTAAAGCAGCCATCGATGATGCTTCCGTCTTCCGCATCGCCCTCGCTGCGCTGCAGGACCGCGGAGACGACGTGCAGCGCGTTGCTCAGCATGCGCAAGCGGATGTTTTGGATTTCCACGTAGACCAGCAGCAGGAAGATAATGCCCAGTGCGATGACAAGCAGCGGGTCTGCGTACCAGATGGAGGCCACGAATCGAGTGAACATGAGCTGCTCTCGCGAGTGTGAGGCGGCCTCGATGAAGTCACAATGTCGTTCTGCTATCAGTATACGCGACATTCCGACGAAAGTCAATACTGAAAACGACATGCCTTTTGGATTGCGATTCTCTATGCGATCGGGCCCCGCCTTCGCCCCTCCCTCCGTCTCTAGAAAAATTTCAGGTGGGACAGACTGCAGCCGTCCCACCTGAAGTCATCGTAGCCCTGGTCCCGTGCAGAAAGACCCCAACACCCCTACCGCTTTCTCACGGCATTTCTCAGCAGGTAGCCCTGACCATAGCGGGATAGCAGATAGACCGGACGGTTGCTGTCCGGCTCGATCTTGCCCCGCAGGCGATTGATGGTTTTTTCCACCACCGCGCGGCCGCGCCCCGGAGGCCAGACATTGGCCAGCAGATCCTCGGGCGGGCACACCTCGCCCTCGCGCTCGAGCAGGTAGGCCAGCAGCTTGTTCTCGAGAGCAGACAATACTTTCGGCGGAGCATCGCCGATCTGCACCGTGCGCGTGTGCGGGTCATATACCAGGGGAGGCAAAGCCGGCGGCCTGGCCTCTTCGGCGTGTTGACTCTCCGTAGGTTCGCTGACTCCCGGCGGCGAATAGGTGCGGAGCCAGTGGGCGAAGGCGTTGGCAAAGGGTACATAGCTGTCCCCGCGCCTTTCCACAAGCTCCAGGTGCCGCGCCAGGTGCATGACGGTGTCCTCTTCGGCGACCGGCTGACCCAGGGCCAACGCCATCAGGACCTGCTTCTCGGCCTCGGTGCGGCGTTCCAGCAGTCGCTCGAACAGGAAGCGGGCGTGGTCATCGTAGCGGAGGTCGGCGCGGAGCGCCCGTTGCAGTTCGTCGATATTGGTCACACCTGTCTCCACCACCTCCATGGTGTGAAGGCAGGCGCGGCGCAGCAGGTCGGGGTGTCGTCCGGCCTCCTGCAAGAGGAAATCAACGAGTTCCTCGCGGACCAGTCTTGCGTTGACCGTGGACAACGCCCGACGGACCAGCTCAGCGGCATCTTCGGCGGTCAACAGACCGACACGGCGGTCGAGAATCACATTGTAGAAAGGCGAGACCATGCCTCGGGTCTGCTCCTCGGTGAGCTTGCGTATGGGATCGACGCTGGCAATGACAAGGGCAAAGTGCTCGCGGAAGCGCACCACCAGCGAACGCAGCCAGTGGAGATCGTCCCTCTCCAGGGCTGCAGCGACCAGGTCGAAATCATCGATGACGAAGATGATACGCTCGTAGCCGTCCCGGAAGAGGTCCTCAAGTCGTTCTTCCAGGGCGTCGAACTCTGCGGCCGGGTCGCGGCCGCGGGCCGGCGCGGCCGCAGTGTCGGCGGGTAGGGCTTGCTCCATGCGCCGCCGTAGTTCGCGCCAGAAGCGTAGCCGATCGGGTTGGGCCAGCTCGGCCAGGGG
>RFJM01000243.1 GCA_003694905.1 Caldilineae bacterium | reverse complement strand
TGCGCCGGGCCACAATCAGCGTGTTGATCTGGCCGGTGCCCTCGAAGATGTCGTTGATCTTGGCGTCGCGCATCCATTTTTCCACCAGGTACTCGCGGCTGTAACCCAGGGGCCCCAGAAGCTCCACGCATTTCTGGGTAATATGGGTGACAACCTGGCCGGCCTTGACCTTGGCCATGGACGCCTCCAGGCTGTTGGTCTTGCCTGCGTCCAGCAGGGCTGCGGCGCGAATGGTGAGCAGCCAGGCCGCTTTGAGCTGCGCTTCCATATCCAACAGGTCTCGCTGGATGGCACTGAGCTCATGCGCGGGCGCGCAGGTGGGGATGGTGACCCCGTGTTCGGCCAGGGTGTCGCGGGTGAACTCGAAAGCGGCTCGGGCGACCCCCACTGCGCTGGCCGCCACATAGGGACGGCTGGCATCGAAGGTCTTCATGGCGCCTTTGAACCCGCCCGCGGCTTTGTCATCGGGCCGCACCAGCTCTGGGCTACCCAAGATGTTGTCGTAAGGGATACGGCAATCCCGGAACACGATGGCCGCGGTGTCGCTGGCGCGGATCCCCATCTTGTCTTCCAGCTTGGTGATGGTCATGCCCGGAGTACCGGCTTCCACCACAAAGGGACGCATACCCGCCCGGCCCAGACTGCGGTCCAGCGTGGCCCAGACTACGATGATGCCCTCGCTCTCTTTGCCGGCCAGACTACCGTTGGTCACGAAGATCTTCTCGCCGTTCAGTACCCATTCGTTCGTCTCGGGATCGAGGCGGGCCGTGGTCTGAATGGCCGAGGTGTCGGAGCCGGCCTGCGGTTCGGTCATGGCCATGGCGCCCCATTTGGGATCCCCCTCGGTGAAACGTTCCAGGAAGCGCTTCTTCTGTTCCCGCGTGCCCACGGCATTGATGGCCGCCCCACCCAGGGCGCTGGAGGGCGTGCTCAGGTAGATGCCGGCATCGCCCCACGACAGCGCCTCGATCATGTGCACCATGCGCACGTTGGCGGTGGACTGTCGCTTCTCGCGAGCGGGTGCCGCCTCCTTATCCTTGCCGTTACCGCTGTTTCGCTCCAGAGATCGTTGCAGGTCGGCTTTTTCCAGCTGCTGTACGAACGGCCAGATGACGTTGATGTACTCCCACGGCCGCTCGTGCTCGTGCTCATCGTAATAACGAGAGATGCGGCGCATGACCTGCTCGGCCAGCATCTTCGACATCTGTGTCTGATTGGCTATGTGTTCCGGGAGTTCGAATTCGATGGGCATACTTCCTGCTCCTTTACACCATCACCGAACCCAGTAGATTGACGATGCCGCGGCCGTTGCGCAGCCACAGCTCCACGGGATGCTCGCGGATGTAGCCATGCCCGCCCAGGATCTGGACGGCGTGGTCGGTCACCATCAACGCCATGTCGGCAGCATAGCGCGCGGCGAGATAGGCTTCGTGAGTGGCGTCCCGGCCCTGATCCAGCTTCCAGGCCGCCTCCCACACCAGCAGGCGGGTGGCGTCGATTTCGATGGCCATATTGGCCAGCATAAAGGCAATGGACTGGCGGTGTGCGATGGGCTCGCCAAACTGCACCCGCTCCTTGGCATAGTCGCGAGCGTATTCATACGCGGCCCGCGCCACCCCGATTCCCAGCGCGCTCAGGGCTACCCGGCTGCTGTTGAGGATCTTCTGCAAATCGATACCGGTATCGCCACCCAGCCGGTTCCCTGCCGGCACCTGCACATCTTCCAGCGCTACCGTGAAGGTCTTCAGGGCATTGAAGCCCATCCACTTGTCCCGCTGCACGATGTTGAGGCCGGGGCTCTCGGCCGGAACCAGATAGGCCTGCGTGCGGCCTTCCGGCGCCTCCGCGGCATACACCAGGAAGAACTCGGCCTCGTCCGCGTTAATGACCATGGTCTTGCGACCGTTAAGCACCCAGGCTTCCCCCGCGCGATGCGCGCGGGTCTCGAGCCTGTCCGGGTCGAAGAAGATGGTGGGTTCCAGAAAGGCGGCCGCCACGCGAGGGAATTCCTCGCCACAAAACCGCGGCAGATAGGATCGTTTCTGCTCCTCGCTGCCGCAGAGCAAGATGGGGATGGCCACCAGATTGGGGCTGAGCAGGTGCATGCTCGCGGCCAGGTCGCCATAGCCCAGTTCCTCGGCATAGAGGGCACCGTTGAGCAGCGAATACTCGCCAAAGCCGCCCAGTTCTTCGGGAATGGAAGCCGGCAACAGGCCCAGGTCCCAGCCTGTTCGAATGACATCGGCCGGGAGTTCGCCGCTCTCTTCGGCCTCGCGAGCGATCTTGCGCAGACTGCGCGTGGCATAGCGATTGACCGCGTCGATGAGCAAGCGTTGTTCTTCGGTTGTCTCGAAGGAGTACATGGCAGGTCCTTACTGCAGGTTCTCGAAAATGCCGGCAGCGCCCATGCCGCCGCCGATGCACATGGTCACCATGCCGTAGCGGCTCTTGCGCCGCTTCATCTCATAGAGGAGCTGCGTCGTCAGCTTGGCACCGGTGGCACCGAGGGGATGGCCGAGAGCAATAGCGCCTCCGTTGACGTTAGTGATCTCGGGATCCATTTCCAGGGTGCGCATCACGGCCAGACTCTGAGCCGCAAAGGCCTCGTTCAGCTCGATGAGGTCGATGTCGTTGAGGCTGAGCCCGGCCAGCTTCAGGGCCTTGGGCACGGCGGCTACCGGCCCGATGCCCATGATCTCGGGGGGCACGCCGCCCACCGCAAAGGAAACGAAGCGCGCCATGGGCTGCAGGCCGAGTTCATCCGCTTTCTTGCGCGACATCACCAGCACCGCGGCGGCACCATCGCTGGTCTGGCTGCTGTTGCCGGCCGTCACCGTGCCATCGGGCTTGAACACGGGCTTGAGCCGGGCCAGACTTTCGGCCGAGGTGTCGAAACGCACCCCTTCATCGGTCGTGAACAGGGTCTCTGACCGCTGTAGACGACCGTCCTCGTCCACCCACACCTCGGTCACGGGCAGAGGGACGATCTCCTCGGCAAAGCGACCTGCGCGAATCGCCGCCGCCGCACGGCGGTGGGATTCCAGGGCAAAGGCATCCTGGTCCTCCCGGCTGACATGGTACTGTGCCGCCACGTTCTCGGCCGTCAGGCCCATGCCCATGTAGACGCCGGGGTGTTCTTCGGCCAGCTTGGGAT
>RFJM01000242.1 GCA_003694905.1 Caldilineae bacterium | reverse complement strand
GTTTGCAGGCGGCAGGCGCACGGGTGCTCGTTACCACGGAGGACGGCAGCCTGGGGCAACGCGGTCTGGTGACCGCGGCTGTGGAGCCTCTGCTGGCGGCCGGGCAGGTGGATAGCCTCTATGCCTGCGGTCCGCAGGGCATGTTGCAGGCTCTGGAACGGCTGGCGCAGGGGTACCGCGTCCCCGCCCAACTGTCATGGGAGGCTTACATGCGTTGCGGGATGGGTTTGTGCGGCTCGTGTGTGCACGGAGACCGGCTGCTTTGCCTGGACGGCCCCGTGCTGGAGGTAGCGGTTGCGGAATCGGGGAGGTAAGGACAGCAGGGCTAATCGTCAGAGGCTTGGCCGCGTGCGTAATCCTGCAGGAATGAACGCATGAGGGGCCACAGACGGCGATAGAAGGCGTAACGATCGAGATAGCGCCGGTGTTGCGCCGCGTCGGGCTCAAACGTGCGCTCCAATCCGGCCATGGCGGCCACCCCTTCCTCGAAGGAACCAAACGCGCCGCAGCCCACCCCGGCCATGATGGCCGCGCCCAGGGCGCTGGATTCGGTCACCTGCGGGCGGGTCACCGGCATTCCCATGATATCGGAGACCACCTGTAGCCAGGCGTCCGAGCGGGCACCGCCACCGGTGGCCCGCAATTCCTCGACACGAATCCCCGTAGGCGGCAGGTCGTCCAGGATCTCCTTGAGATAGAAGGCAATGCCTTCGATGATGGCTTTGAGAACGGCGGCGCGCGGGGTGTCCAATTGCAAGCCGACGATGACACCGCGGGTGTCGACGATAAACTCGGGAGGGCCGGTGGGTCCGAAATGAGGCAAGACGAGCAGGGGACTGGGGCCCTCGGGCATTTCGGCAAAGAGATCGGAGTAGATATCTCGGCCTTCTTCCTGAGCCCGGCGATGCTCGGCCTGAGCAAAGGTATCCCGATACCATTTGACCAGCGCGCCGCCGAGATTGTAGAGGAAACAGACAAAGAGGCCGGGGACGGCGTGATGCTCGGTATTGAGACCGCGCGCGAGCATAAGCTCCGCTGGGATGCGGTGCGAGAATACGGGGGTCAGGGTAACGAAGGTGCCCATACCCAGGACGGCAAGGCCCTCGGCGATAACGCCACAGCCGACCGCATTGGCACATTGGTCGTGTGCGCCCGAGACCAGGGGGATACCGGCCGGCAGTCCCAGCTCGGCAGCCATCTGTTGCGAAAGTCGGCCCACCACCTGAGCCGAGGGGACGGGTGGTGGCAGCTTGTCACGGTCAAGCCCGGCCCAGCCCAACAGTTCGTCGGACCAGTCGGCCCGTTCCAGGTCGAACAGCAGGGTACGGTTGGCCAGGGAGTAGTCGACGTGCGGCTCGGCCCCCATCATGAAGGGCAAGAAACTGCCCCATAGCAGGAAGTAGTCGGTCTGCCGATAGAGTTCGGAGCGGTGCTCCTTGAGCCACTTGAGGGGGAACAGGCTATAGATGACACCCAGGGTATTGCCGTTGATGTTGTAAAGGCGGACGCGGTCCAACGAGTCCGACAGACCGGCCAGGTACGCCTGTCCGCGCAGGTCGAAGTTGGGGTTGATGGACGGCCCGAGGATGCGGCGGTCACGGGTGACGGGGATCATGGCCTCCCCCATCGAAGAGAAGGAGATGGCCTGTACGGGATCGCGATGGGTCTGTGCCGCGGCCTGGGCCATCACCTGGCGGCATTTGCCCCACACCTCGCGGGAGTCCAGCTCGGCCCAACCCGGTGCCGGCCGCCGGATGTCATACTCGGCATAGGCCGAGGTGAGCAACACACCATCGGTGCTGAAGACGACGGCCTTGACCCCGGTGGTGCCGACATCTACGCCCATCAAGCTCATGTCGCTAGCTCCCAGAGAGAAGGCGGCGGCGCGTACCGCCGAGGGCCAGGTAATCGTGCAAGAGCCAGCGCGTGCGCCGATAGCAGGCATCCTGGGCAGCGGCGACGCTCTGGCTGCGGCGCAGGGCCTGTTCGTAGGCCTGGCGGATTTCGGTGCCGATGTTGATCTTGGTGATGCCCAGGGGAATGGCCTGGAGCAGGTCGGACCGGCGTACGCCGGAGCCGCCGTGGAGGACCAGGGGGACTTCGGTGGCCTGGTGGAGTGCTCTGATCCGATCAAGGTGGAGGCGGGCTTCGACTTTCTTCTGGTCCCTGAGGACGCCAGTCACGGCGCCGTGGATATTGCCCACGGCTACCGAGAGCCAGTCGCAGCCGGTCTCGCGCACGAAGAGCCGCGCTTCTTCGATATCGGTGAAACCGCGACCGGTAGCGAAAAGCTCCTCGTAGGGTGGTAATGGCCCTGCCTCGTGGCCCAACACCGCGCCCAGTTCGGCCTCACACGGGACCCCGGCCGCATGTGCCAGCTCGACCACCTGCCGTGTGACCGCGATGTTCTCGGCCAAAGGGAGTCGCGAGCCGTCGATCATCACCGACTGGTAGCCCAGGTCCAGCGCCTGACGAATGATGGGGAGGTAGTCGACGCGGCAGTTGTCTTCATCGACCACGGGTATGTGGTCCAGGTGCAGGCGCACGTAGTCGGGATCCTGATGGCGGGCGAAAGCAGCCGCAACCTGGGCCGGGCCTTGTGCCTCGAACTTATACCACTCCAGCCGCGCCGTCTCGATGAGGGCAAAGACATCCTCGTCGATCACTGCCCGGATGACCGGTTCCATCATGGGCAGGTAGGGGATGTTGAAGGCCGGTACGGCCAGGCCCTGCGCATGAGCATTCGCCATCAGTTCGGCGGTGGTCAGCTCCATGGGATCAGCCTCGGCGGATTTCAGTTGGCCAAAAGCCGCTGCATCATATCGGCTACGGCACGGTAGACGGGCGAATCGGTGGGCATTTCCACGAGGGGACGCCCGGAGAAGTCGAACTCGGTGATGGTGTCGTCCTGGGGGATCACGCCCAGCAGGGGGAAGTCCAGCTTCTCGTCGATGAAGCGTTGAATGGCAGGGGGGATGCGGCCGTCGGGCAGCCGATTGAGGATGAGGTAGCACTCACCGATGTTGATGTTGAGTTCATGGCGGAAGGCGCCGATGCGCTGCGCGGCCACCAGCCCTCGCTGGCTGGGATCGCTGACGACGAGGAGGTATTCGACATCGCGCGTTGTGCGACGGCTGAGATGTTCCAGGCCGGCTTCGTTGTCGATGACAACGTAGCGGTAATTGCGGCTAATGGCGTCGACGATCTCGCGCAGGTTGTGGTTGACGGCGCAGTAGCAACCAGGCCCCTCGGAACGGCCCATGGCGATTAGGTCGAAGCGCTCGCCCTCGGCCAGGGCCGAGCGGATTTCGTAATCCAGGTATTCGCGCTTGGTCACGCCACCGGGCAGGGTGCCCATGGCAGCACCGGTGGCGGTGAGGGATTTCTTGACTTCGGCAAGGATGTTTTCCCGAATGTCGCCGACGGTCCAGCTCAGTTCGAGGCCCAGGACCATGTTGAGGTTGCTGCTGGGGTCGGCGTCGATGGCCAGGATTGCGCCCGGTTGGGTTTCGATGAGATAGCGGATGATCATGCCGGCTACGGTGGTCTTACCGACACCACCTTTTCCGGCCAGGGCGATGGTCGTGGTCATGCAATCTGTTCCTCCAGAGCACGAGCGATCTTTTCGGCTGCCCGGCGCAGAGCAGGCACGTGATCGTAGACGGGAATGCCAAGACGGTCGGCTTCCAGGACACCGGGGTCGGCGGGCAGGGCGCCGAGCAGGGGCAGGCCGGGCGTTTCGCGATGCAGAAAGTCCTCTTCTTCGGGAGTGCGCACCTTGTTACCCACCAGCCACAACCGCGTCAGGCCGATATCCTCGGCCAGCTTCTTGATCTGCCGCGCCGTGCCCAGGCTGCGCCGGGTGGGCTCGACAACGATGAGCATGGCGTCTACGAAGTCGACGGTGGCCCGGCCCAGATGTTCGACGCCTGCGTACATGTCCAGGATGAGGACGTCATCTTTGCGGAAGAGGAGGTGGGTGAAAAGGGTCTTGAGTAGGGCGCTTTCGGGGCAGATGCAACCGGATCCGCCGGTATCGACGGCACCCATTTCCAGCAGGCGCACACCCCGGTGGCGCACGCTGAAGCGCTCGGGGATATCGTCGACTCGGGGATTGAGGGTGAAGAAGCCGCCGAGCTGCCCCTTTTTTGCCCCGGTGCGCTCGTAGATCAGGTCTTCCATTTCGGCGATGGGACTGAGCCGGGCGCGGAGGTCGGGGGGGAAGCCGAGAGCACCGGCCAGGCAGGGCGAGGGGTCGGCATCGACGGCCAGGACGTCACGGCCGGCATCGGCGTAGACTTGTGCCAGTAAGGCAGCAAGGGTGGTCTTGCCTACACCACCCTTTCCGCTAATCGCCAGTTTCATGGTGGGATACTCGATGTTGATCGTGGGTGATGAGTTTGCGGGTCAGAAGACTGCCGAGGATGGCGCAGGCCTCGGTAGGGAGGTGATGACTGACGGCAGCGTCAAAAAGGATGCGGTAAGAAGGTGAGAAGTCTTCGTCGCCTCGCCAGCAGGCAAGGAGGAGTGCCACTCTGGGCAATACGGAAAAGAGAAAGGCCATGTCGGCAAAGGGAACCGGCCGTGCTCCCAGAGCCAGGGCTGCCTGTCGCAGGGTCTGAAAGTCTTCGCCGAAGTGGCGCAGGATTTCCTGGCCTGTGTAGCCCTGAAAGGCACGGGTGTAAAGGCTGCCGTCGGGCAATTCGGTAAAGGCTATCCATTCGCCCGCGACGGGAGTAGGATCGGAATCGTGGAAGTAGTAGAGGAGCAGAGTTTGCTCCAGCAGGGGGAGAGGCTTGCCATGCGCCCGATCGTAGGCGATCAGTTCGGGGAAGGTAAGACGGACGGGACGACTCCACCAATCGAAATGAAACTCGCCGCCAGCCGGTGTGAGGCGGACATAGTCGGCACCGGTGCTGCGCGCCAGGAGTTCGGGCTCGATGGTACGGAGGTGGCTCCGCAATTCCTCGGCACGGCGGGCCAGGGGCGGAGTGGCGGACTCGGACATGGGATTCTGAGGCTGAGGCAGCAAGCGGGAAACGATGAGCACTATTCCATGATACGACAGGCCAAAGCATCTGTGTATGAATTATGTCATAATCGTCACCGATTCGCCCACATCTGGGGATGAAAGAGCAACTCCCAGCGGCCGCGCGGGCGAATGCGCGCGTCCATGTCGGGGATCTGATAGTCGGGAGTGAAGCGACAGGCGCCGGGATAAACCGGAATCAGGTTCTGGCACCTCTGCTGGAGATCCGAGACGGTGGGTTGGGCCGCGCCGCCGGCCCAGATACGCAGGCTGTTCCAGGCGGCCATGAGTTCAGGAGGGGTAAAGCCGCAATGGGTCGGCGTTGATTCGACGGCAACGGCGGTGGTGAGATTGGCAGGAGGTACAACGGCGGCGTACTCGGACTCGTTCTCCACGATGACCAGACCGTCTTTGTCGGTGTGGATGGCAATGATCTTGACATCGCCCACGGCTCCGGTAGGGCGGAAGTACTGGCGCAGGAGACGTGCAGCCATGGGATCGGGTGCCACGCGGAGGACGGCGGCATCAACGGCGGGATTTCCGTAGACGACCTCCTGATTCCCGAACGCCAGCCTGCCCCCAAGCTTGGCAGGATCATGCACCAGGTCGCTTATTGCCAGGGTGGCGTAATTCATGTCCGCGAGGAGGAAAGCTTCCGGCAGGCCCGTGATGGAGAGCAAGAGGTCAAGATTGGCCTGCTGCCGGGAGGAGCGCAGGGCAGAGGGCAGTAGGATGCCGGTGGTGGCGTTGACGCGTTGGGCGATATCGGCTCTGGTGAGAGTACTGTCTGCAGGCAGGCCTTCGGGCCCACCGGGGATGGTACCGCCGGGCACGCCCGCCGAGACGACGTCGTAGAGCAGGCGTAGATCGAAGGCACCGTCCCAGTTGCGGCTGCCCGCCAGAGCGCCACAGAGGGTGAGCGCGGCGACGACGTTGCCCAGGTCGGCCTGTTCTACCGCCTGGGCGGTGACGGCACCGCCGAGAGAGGCGCCGTAGAGGAAGACGCGTTGGGGAGCCGAGTAGTGCTCGACAAAGGCATCATACAGTTGCTCCAGGTCCTCGCGCGTGTGGAAAAGGGCCCAGCCATTTTGCCGATAGCTGGAGGCGGCTACGGCATAACCCTGCCCGAGCTGAATCTCGGCCAGAGGGCCCAGATCGACATCGGCATCGGGTGGGTCCAGGCTGAAACCGTGGTTC
Source organism: Caldilineae bacterium (assembly GCA_003694905.1). Classification (GTDB taxonomy): domain Bacteria; phylum Chloroflexota; class Anaerolineae; order J102; family J102; genus J102. The sequence goes on along the minus strand of RFJM01000242.1, from coordinate 215 downwards.
CAGATCACAAGATCGCCATTCCAGGAGTCGGGCATGGCGATCTTGTAGTAGGCGCCGCCGGGGGTCTGACCAGTGGTGTAGTCGACGCGGGCAACAGCAGGTGGAGCCGGAAGGATGGTCGGGAGGGCAGGCTGCCAGGGAACGGGAGCGGGTGGGGAGGCCTGCAGCGGAAACGGCCAGGACAGCAAGAACAGGAAGAGGAGGAGGGCCAGAGG
>RFJM01000028.1 GCA_003694905.1 Caldilineae bacterium | reverse complement strand
GTCGAGCAGCTGGCCGAAGGGGGCAACATGGTCATACCCATAGGGCCGGCGGGCTGGGACCAGATGTTGTGGCAGGCCACCAAGCTGGAAGGCGCCCTCGTCAAGCATCGCATCGCCCCTGTCCGCTTTGTCCCCCTGGTGGAAGGCAGCGCCTCCGCGGGGAAAGAGGCCGAGCGCAGCGACGAGACAACCGGGAATGGCCAGGAGACCTAGAGTGCCTCCTGCTTCCACGATCATCCATCCCAAAGCAGCGAGACATCCGTATCGGCTATGGCAAGAATACTCATCATCGGACACAAGGGACAACTGGGGCAGACATTGATGAACCTGCCCCTCGAACATGAACGCCTGGGCATCGACCTGCCCGAGCACGATATCACCCTGGCAGATGACATCATCCCCACCATCCTCGAACTCAAGCCCGATGTTGTCATCAATCCGGCGGCCTTTACCAACGTGGATGCGGCAGAAAGCGATCCCGATCTCACCTACCGTGTCAACGCGCACGGAGCCGGAAACGTTGCTCGAGCCTGCCACCGGCTGGGCATTCCCCTCATCCACATTTCCACCAATGAAGTATTCGACGGCACCTCCGACAAGCCGTATGATGAGTGGGATCAGCCCCATCCCATCAGCACCTATGCCCGCTCCAAGTTGGCAGGCGAAAACGCGGTCAGATTTTATCACGACGATGTTCGCATCGTGCGAATCGCCTGGCTCTTTGCGCCGGGCGGCAACAATTTCCCGGCCAAGATCGTGGCCGCCGCCGACAAGCACGGCGCTTTGCGCGTCGTCGACGACGAATTCGGCAACCCCACCTACGCTCCCGATCTGGCGCCCGCCCTTTTCGCCTTGCTCGAACGACAGGCCCCACCCGGCATCTATCATCTCACCAATAGCGGCACCTGCAGCCGCTATGAGTTTGCACTGGAGGTCTTGAGACAGAGCGGACGCGGGCATATCCCCGTGACCCCCATCCCCCACAGCGAATGGTCTCGTCCCAGCCGGCCTCCCTTGCGTGCCATCCTGGCCAATCGTGCAGCAGCGGCTTTGGGTATCCGCCTGCGGCCCTGGCAGGAAGCGGTGGCCGACTGGGCCCGGCAGTCATCCTGAGCCCATCCTCCGGCCAACCCCACCATGCTCTCTGCCTCGGTCATCATTGCCAATTGGAACGGCGCGCATCATCTGCGCGTCTGTCTGGACAGCCTGCGTCGACAAACGCACCAGGACTTCGAGGTTATCGTTGTGGACAACGGCTCTACCGACGGCTCGGTGGAGATGGTGCAGAAGGAATACCCCGAGGTGCATCTGCTGGCGTTGGACGATAACTATGGCTTCATCGTGGCCTGCAATCGCGGCGCCCAGTTCGCGCGCGGGGAAGTGCTGGTCATGCTCAACAACGACACCGAGGTGGAACCCCAATGGCTGGAAGCGCTCTGCCGCGCTCTGGAGCAGCATCCCGAAGCAGGCTCCGCCGCCAGCAAGATGCTGTTGTTCGAGCGCCGCGATACGTTGCATTCCGCGGGCGACATGCTGGGGCCGGATTTCATGCCCATGAATCGCGGGGTGTGGGAGATTGACCAGGGTCAATACGACGCAGATCTTTACATCTTCGGGCCATGCGGCGGCGCGGCTGCATACCGCCGGGAGCTGTGGGAGCAACTGGGCGGATTCGATGAGCGGTTGTTCATGTATCTTGAAGATGTGGATCTGGCGTGGCGAGCCCAGCGAGCCGGCTGGAAGAGCATCTTCGTGCCCGAAGCGCGGGTGTATCATCATCTCAGCGCCACCGGCGGCGGAACCATCGCCAGCTACTACGTGGGCCGCAACACGATCTTGCTGCACCGACGTTATCTGGGTGGCCGGGACTGGTTGAAGGCATTGCCTGGCCATGCCCGAGTCGCCTGGGAGGCGTTGCGGGCCTGGCGGGGAGAAGCAGCGCGGGCGAGGTTGCGCGGTATCTTGCACGGCATCCTCGGCCTGGAAGGCAAACGACATCGTTAGGAATTAGCAATGGCGTTCGGCAAACATTGGGAATGGCGCGGCTTTGGTCACCCCGTCCCACAATTAAGGGAGAGGATCGCATCCCTGTCTGCTGCACCGGTGGGCGCAGGCGACATACTGGATGTGTATCTCTGGGCGCCCGGTGCCGGAGAGAACGTGAAGCTGCGCTTTGGCCACCTCAAGTTCAAGCGGTTATTGCAACGGGACGGAGAACTGGAATGTTGGTTGGAAGAGGAATCTGAGGTCTATCCTTTTCCTTTGCAACCGCGGGTCGTGGCCCGCCTGGCCGCTGCCCTTGGCGTACGCTTTCCTTCTCTCCCCGAGGTGCCGCTCGACCACCAGGGCTTTACAGCCCTGCTGAAGGAAACGGACCCAGCCGTGTCGAGGGTGTTGGTACACAAACGGCGGACGTTGCATGGCCTGCCACTTTCTTCCGGCGAGGTGGTGCTTGTAGAACTGACCGAGATCTTGCGACCAGAGGCGGTGATCACGGTGGCACTGGAACACGAACAGGCACAGGCAGTCCAGGCCGCGCTCGACATACTCCATCCTGTGGAGGCAGGACTGGAGGCGATGAGCTATTTGCAGGCGCTGGCAGAGTGGGCGCAAGGGCGGACGCTTTCTTGAAAAGAGAGGAGTACCGCGTGTGCAGGGGCTGGCGGCTGCCACGCTCTTCGTGGCGGTCCTCGCGGATGTGCCTGCGAACCTTCTTGTCCCCGTCTCCCGGCTTTCGTCCACTTGGGGGCGGCCGGTACTGTGGTATGTGTCCTAGGATCTTGGCGAGTTCACCCGGCGTCTTGGCGGGAGCGTCAATCCCTTGGGCCTGCGTCGCTGAAGGGGTGCCCCTCCGTTGGCCGTTGGCACGTTTGAACGTTCTTACGCTGGCACACGGATTACTGATAAATGATAAGTTTCAATTCTGGGGCAGCTCGCGGGCGGCGCCCCCCGGAAAAGCCGCGGCCACACACTGCCGGACAACCACCCTCCGCTTCAGCGTACCGGGCCGTGCTGTATCGCCCTGTTGCGCCGACAGGCCGGAAAGCCTGTCCCACATCCAGCCCTGCCCGAGAAGCTGAACGCCCGGCCGTCCGTCTCGCCGGCCGACGCCGCGGATGCGGGGGCGCTCCCCCGCACCCCCTTTGCAGGGGGACCCTTACCAGCCTGACCCACCGGCTGCCCCTATTTTGAAACGCACTCTAGCCGTGCTGCCCGGTTCCCCACCGGGCAGGATGTGTGATAAGATAGGACCATGTAACTTCATTTTCTTGTGCTCCTCTCTTTTCAAATCATCTCTCCCACACGAGGTAACCCTGAACGCCCAAACCTTAGCTCATACCATCGTTGACATTCTTGACGAGCGCTTGGCCGAGGATATCCTCCTCCTCGACATAGCCGAGGTAGCACCCTTTGCCGACTATTTCGTCATTGCCACGGCTACGAGCGAGCGCCAGAGTCAGGCCCTGGTGGATGCCCTGCTCGAAGACCTGCGGGACCGGAAGATCAGACCCCTGCATGTGGAGGGCGAAAGCTTCTCCGGCTGGCAACTGCTGGACTACGGGTCCGTTATCGTACACCTTTTCTCACCGGAAAAGCGGGCTTATTATCAGCTGGAAGAGCTTTGGAGCAACGCCAAAGTGGTGGTGCGCATGCAGTAAGAGCCGCGCCTCACGGCCGACTCAGGAATTCCCCTGCCACCCAGCCACGCACCTCCTCGGTTTCCACCATCCACCAGGTATAGCCGTCTAGCTCCACCGGCCCGCTTAATATCAGCACCTCGGTACCCGGGAAGAGGCCGATGATAACCGTGCCTGAGAGTCCGGGTGAGCGGCGCACCTTCAGCGTTGCTCCCGGCGTCGTCACAACGGCACGGTCGCCGCTGCTGAAGAAGCCGGGCGCAATAGGGGGAAGTTGCTGTGGTGTGGGAGTGGGCGCAGTGGTG
>RFJM01000241.1 GCA_003694905.1 Caldilineae bacterium | reverse complement strand
GGTTGAGTCCGACGCCGGCGGCATTGCCCTCGTAGCTGACTTGCACAAAGAACAGGGATGGTTTTAGACTTGGAGTCTGCCATCCCTGTTTTCTTGCTTGCACCCCAGGTCAGAGGCAATTTCTATGTCGCTTCGTCGGTTCTTGCGTTCTCTGCTCCTCCCCGCATTGGCCGTGGTCACGGCCCTAGCAGTGGGGGCGCTCATCATGTGGGCGGCCGGAGACAATCCCCTGGCCGCGTACAAGGGGCTTATCCAGGGCGCATTCGGCAGTGCCCGCGGTTGGGCTACCACCATCCGCAAATGGTCGCCCCTGGTGCTCACAGGGCTTTCGGTGGCGGTGGCCTTTCAGGCAGGGTTGTTCAACATCGGTGCATCGGGCCAGTTCGTGATGGGCACCATCTTCTCGGTGTGGGTGGGGATCAACTTCGAGGGCCTTCCCATCTACATCCATCTGCCCTTCGCCCTGGCCATGGGGGTGCTGGGCGGTATGCTCTGGGGTGCGATCCCCGGCATTCTCAAAGTCGCCACCGGCGCGCATGAGGTTATCACCACCATCATGTTGAACTACGTAGCCGCGCTGTTTGCGGGATGGACGGTGTATGCAGGCGGATCCCAGGGGCAACAGCCCGGCCCCCTGTGGGATCCTACGGCGCGGGCCATTTCCCGCACCCCCACCATCTTCGAAAGCGCGCAGATCCCGTGGATCTTCGGTCCGCCCTATCGCGTACATTGGGGCGTGGTCCTGACGCTGATCACGATTTTCCTCATGGCCTGGCTTGTCTACAAGAGTATCCTGGGCTTCGAGCTGCGCACGGTGGGCCAGAATTTCAAGGCGGCTCGTTACGGGGGGATCCGCGTGGGCTGGACGGTGGTCACGGCCATGATGCTGGCCGGTGCGCTGGCAGGCCTGGCCGGAGCCATCGAGACCCTGGGCGTCAACCACCGGTTCGCTCCCGAATTCAGCGGTTCGGTGGGTTTCGAAGGTATCACGGTGGCGCTGCTGGGCCAGACAAACCCCTATGGCGTGGGGTTGGCCGCCTTTTTCCTGGCCTCGCTGGCCGCGGGCGGAGCCAAGATGCAGTTTGAATCGGGCGTGCGCGCAGACATCATTCAGGTCATCAACGCCCTCCTGCTGGCCTTCGTGGCTGCACCCAGCATTGTGCGCTACCTCTTCCGCATCCGCAGGCGGCCGGAGGAGATAGAAGCCGTGCCCAAGATCTCCTGGGGCAAGTCATGATGGTTCATCGCCTGTAGTCGTTGCTGAGGTTGTCTATGAGTGTGGCCAAATTCAAGGGTACCTCGATTATCGGTCTGGTCGTTGCACTGCTCCTTCTGGGCATCGGTATCGCCGTCAACCTGTTGCCTCTGCCCAATACCTCCATTTGGCGGGTTCTCTTTGGGGTGAGCACCCTGAATTTCACCCTGCGGGCCACCGTGCCTCTGGCCCTGGGCGCGATGGCGGGTATCCTCTGCGAACGCACGGGCATCATCAACATCGGTATCGAAGGGATGATGCTGGCGGGCGCGTTCGCCGGGTTCGTGGTCAAGGTTGGGACCAATGACTGGCCTTTGATGCTCAGCCTGCTGGCCGGTGTGACCGCAGCCCTGGCCGCCGGGGCCCTGATGGGCTTCATCCATGCCCTGTTTTCCATCAAGTTCAAGATGGACCAGATCATCTCGGGTACATTTCTCATCATCCTGGCCTTGGGATTGACCTCATATCTGTTCAACCCCGATTGGGTGGCCGAAGGCAAGTTCTCCCCCATTCGCATCCCCCTCCTCGCCGACATCCCGGTGATCGGTGAGGTCTTCTTCGACAACCCGCCTATCACCTACACGGCGCTCATCCTGGTGGCATTGCTGCATGTGGGCCTGTTTCACACCAAATGGGGTCTGCGCTCCCGTGCTGCGGGGGAGCATCCCCGTGCGGCCGACACCCTGGGCGTGGATGTGAATTTCTACCGCTATCTGAACACGACCCTTGGGGGCATGGTGGCCGGGCTGGCAGGAGGCTTCCTGGTTCTGGAGGCCGTGGGGCAGTTCCAGGAAGGGATGACCGCGGGCCGGGGCTTCATCTCCTTGGCAGCGATGATCTTCGGCAACTGGATGCCCTTTGGCGCCCTGGGCGCGGCAAGTCTCTTCGGTTATACCCAGGGCGTGCAGAACGCGCTCTTGCTGGCCGGGGTCGTGAACATCCCCCGCCATTTCATCAGCATGTTGCCCTACGTCGTGACGGTCGTTGTCGTCGCCGGCTTTGTAGGCCGTGTGCGCCCGCCCGCGGCCGAAGGCAAGGTCTACGAAACGGAAGCCAGTCTCGAGTAGTCGCACCGGCTAACGCTCTCCCATGCGAGGTGCCGAGTTCGCACTTCGGACCCTCGGACCCGCGCACCATCATGGTAAACCTTGTTTTGCCGCTTTGAGGAATGCTCATGTCCTCCCAACGTACCCCTGTGCTCGAAGTCAAACACATCACGAAACGCTTCCCCGGCGTGGTCGCCAACGACGACGTCAATCTCTGCCTGTATGAGGGAGAGATCCTGGCCCTGTTGGGCGAAAACGGCGCGGGCAAGTCCACCCTCATGAACATCATCTACGGGCTCTACAAACCCACCGAGGGCGAGATCTACGTGCGGGGCAAGAAGGTGCAGATGCAGAGTCCGCGCGATGCCATCGCCCTGGGCATCGGCATGGTACACCAGCACTTTCAACTCGTCCCCGTGATGACCGTCGTGGAAAACGTCATGTTGGGAGCCGAGAGCGTGAAGCAGGGGCTTCTGGACAAACGCAAAGTGGCTCAGGAAATCCGGGAACTTTCGCAGCGGTATCATCTCGATGTGGATCCCTATGCCGTGGTCGAAGACCTGCCTGTGGGCGTCCAGCAGCGTGTCGAGATCATCAAGGCGCTGTATCGCGAGGCGGAGATCCTGATCCTGGACGAGCCGACATCGGTGCTGACTCCTCAGGAGATCGAGGGGCTGTTCGCCATCATGAAGCGTTTGCAGGAGCAGGGCAAGTCCCTCATCTTTATCTCGCACAAGCTCAAGGAAGTGTTGTATATCTCCGACCGCATCGTGGTGCTGCGGAACGGCCAGGTGGTGGGTGAGACCCGGCCCGAGGAGGCCACTCAGGAGAAGCTGGCCGCGATGATGGTGGGGCGCGAAGTCATCCTCACGGTGGATAAGAAGCCGGCACAGCCGGGCGAGGTGGTGCTGCGGGTCGAGGGGCTGCAGGCGCGCAGCGATCTGGGTGAGGTTGCATTGCGCGGGGTGAGCTTCGACGTGCGGGCCGGGGAGATCCTCGGCGTGGCAGGGGTGCAGGGCAACGGGCAAACCGAACTGGTGGAGGTAATCACCGGCCTGCGCAAGGCCGAAGCGGGCAAAGTGTTCATCAACGGCGAGGATATGACCAATGCCAGACCGCGCATCATCCTGCAGCGGGGACAGAGCAGCCACGTACCCGAAGACCGCCACGGCTATGGCATGGTGGAGACCTATCCCGTGGCAGATAATCTTGTGCTGAACACCTACAATCTTCCACCCTTCGCCAACGGTGTCACCATCAACCGCCCGGCGATCATCAAACACGCCGAGGAGCTCATCGAGAAGTTTGACGTCCGCACCCCCAGCCCCCTAACACCGGCGGGCAGTCTTTCGGGCGGGAATCAGCAGAAGATGGTGGTGGCGCGCGAGTTCAGCCGGCCCATCAAGCTGCTGGTGGCGGCCCAGCCCACCCGCGGTATCGACGTGGGTTCTATCGAGTTCATCCACAATCAGATCGTCGCCAAACGGGATGAGGGGGTAGCCGTGTTGTTGGTCAGTGCGGAGCTGGACGAGATCATGGCGCTGTCGGACCGCATTGCCGTGATGTACAAAGGGGAGATCATCGACATCGTGCCGCGAGAGGAGGCTACGCGCGAGCAGATCGGCCTGCTCATGGCCGGTGTGAAACGCGGGGAGCGGGTTGGGAGGTCTTCGGCGTAGGCGGTAGTAGCAGGCTTCCCATTGTCGGGGCTCTACGGGGTGGGCGAATCCGCGTGCGATGAGCGAACGGCCCGGCCAGGGTTCGGTGCAGGCCGTTGAGT
>RFJM01000240.1 GCA_003694905.1 Caldilineae bacterium | reverse complement strand
GGGTGGCGGCTATACCGTGGTCACGCACACCGTGGGCAGCGAGCTGGAGGTCAGTATCAGCGCCGGGGGCACTGCACCGGCAGATGACGGCGGCGTGCTGCGCATTGGCGGGGTGGCTTCGGCTACGGTGCGGGTTTACCTGCCGCTACTGCGGAGACCTTGATCCACCAGCTACAAGGAGGTCGAAAATGAGTATTTTTCGTGTCTTCTTATCTCTTGCCGCCTTCTGTGTGCTGTTGTACATGGTGTCAACGGCGGTTGCGGCGAAGCCTGAGAGTCACACCGCCGCAGTTCCGGCGACAGGAAGTTCTGCCGCCGCGATTGTCGTCGATACGCTCCAGCCCGGCGTCGCCGCGGATGGGAAATGTTCTATCACCGAGGCGATTCTCAACGCCAACGGCGATGACCAAAGTGGTTCGACCGACTGCGCGGCCGGCTCAGGCGCGGACACGATTGTCCTCCCTCATGGCGGCGAGATCCTCCTGAGGAACGCCTATAGCCAGGAAACCGGCCTGCCTCCGATCACGAGTCACATCATCATCGAAGGGCATCAAACCAGGCTGCGTCGAAGCTCCGACCCTGGGACGCCATCATTCCGCTTCTTCCGGGTCAAGGAACAGGGTTTCTTGGAGCTGGCCGACGTAGCCTTGGAAGGAGGCCGCGCAGCCACCGGTGGGGCGATTTCAAATGCGGGCACATTGACACTCAGAGGCGTTGTCATCCGCGGGAATACCGGCGATCGAGGCGGCGGCATCTACGGCGTTGGTAAGACGTCGATTTTACAAAGCCGGGTGGTCGAGAATCAAGCGCAAGATGGAGGGGGCGTGCTCAATGACGGCGGCGAACTTGTCATCGAAAAGACGCGTTTGCAAGGAAACAGAGCCTCGGAAAGAGGTGGCGCCATTTTGAATACGAACGGCGTCATGACCATGACGTTTAGCTCCATCAGCGGCAACAGCGCGCAGGATGGCGGGGGCCTGGCCGTCGAGGGCGAGTGGGGGCTATCGCCCGACACGTACCGCTATGCCTCCAGGGTTGACATCCGCTACAGTCATTTCGTGGGGAATACGGCCGATCGAAGTGGTGGGGGATTGTACAGTCTGGCCTCTGGGGGCGCTTTCCGGATATGTGAAACGGGATATGGAGGCCTGGCAGAGATTGCTATCCTGCAAACGGAGTTTCGGCAAAACACAAGCCATGGCGACGGCGGCGCCATAGCGCTCTCCACTTCGGGCGTGTCCGAAGGGGCGGGGCGCAGTCGCCTCTCTATTCGCCAAAGTGTAATCAGCGACAACGAAGCCGACGGTAACGGCGGCGGGGTCGCGAACCACGCAGGAGGATGGCAGAGTTGCGAGTACGGCGATAGCGCGTATGGGAAAATCGATATTCAGGAGACGCTCATCACCGGCAATCGTGCTAAGAAACGAGGAGGAGGCCTGGCCAATGCCGCGGACAAGGCCACATATGGGATGTTCCCGGTTGCGTGGACCGTAGTGCGCAACTCGACGCTCAGTGGGAATCATGCCGGTGAGGCAGGAGGGGGGATCAGCAATGAAGCGCCCCAAAACGATGTGGACTCGAACGCAAGGGTTCACTTGATCCACGCGACCGTGACCCAGAACCAGGCACCCCAAGGCGGTGGACTGTTCCACGATGTCCCGGTCGTTCGGCTCTGGGAGGGTGAGATTACGCCAGGCGTCGTGATCTCCAATACCATCGTCGCCGCACAGCAGGTTGGCGGCGATTGCTCCATTGCTCAAAACGCGGTGTTGCAGTCGGGCGGCTACAACCTGGAGAGCGCCGATTCCTGTGGGTTTACGGCCACGGGCGATCTGCAGAACACAGATCCGCTGTTGGAAGCGCTGGCGGACAACGGCGGGCCGACCGAAACCCACGCCCTGAAGCCGAACAGCCCTGCATTGGACCACATCCCGGCTGGCGTCAACGGCTGTACACCCCAGGTCAGTACGGATCAGCGCGGCGCCTTGCGGGCCAGTGGCAATGGCCAGGGCGGCGCGGCCTGCGACGCTGGCAGCTTCGAGGCCATGTCCACGCCACCGGCAGCTTGCATCCCGGACATCTATCCACCCGACGGGGACTACGTTTTTCCTCCGCCCAACGCTCATGTCACTCCCCCTTTGTTGCTGGCCGCCGCGGCCGAGGACGAGATTCCTGGCATGGGGTTGGAGACCGTACGTTTCACCTGGGCGCCGCCGGGCGGGCCCTGGCAGCGCATCGATGGCTGCCAGTTCGAAGATGTCGCCCAGGGTGAGCATCAGTTTGACTGCATTTGGGACATGGCCGAAGTGCCCGACGGGCGTCTCTCGCTGGGGATCGAGGTGCATGACCGGGCCGGGCTCATCCGCACCCACACACGGCCGCTTGTCAAGGTCAGTGGCCAGCCTGATGTGACGCCGCCCGAAGGGGACATGACCGCGCCTGAGAGGAACTCGGTGCAGTCACCGCCCGTTCATCTGGCCGCGCAGGCAGCGGACGACGTGGGTGTGGGCATGGTGCGCTTCACGGCCGAATGGGGCGGAACCTGGCATCGACTCGCCCTGGATGGCCAACCGCCTTACGCTTTCGACTGGGACATGGCAGGTGTTCCGGATGGTCCTGTCACCGTCGGAGTGGAGATCTATGATCGGGCCGGCAACAAGGCGCCCAGCCCACCCTGGCGCACGCGGCGATTCAGCAAACAGACGCCGCCCGAGTGGACGCCCACGCCCTCCTATGACCTCTGCACCTTCCGTCCCACCCCTACGCCCACGCCCACACTCACGCCCACGCCCACACCTACGGCAACGCCGACAAGGTATCCCTTCTCGCTTTGGTTACCCTTGATGCTTCCTTTCCCACAGCCCTAAGTGTTGATTGCCGGCAACGCGCACATCGCTATCTATGTTACTGGCGCGGATGGCAGCGACCTACATGAGCTGACGTCCGGCGACGG
>RFJM01000239.1 GCA_003694905.1 Caldilineae bacterium | reverse complement strand
GGTATGACTTAACTGGACAACCTTATGGGGTCGCCTTCAATGGACACAACAGGGTGCAGCGCCCCCCGGAAAAAGACGCGGCCCGACCCGCCCAGACAACCAACGAGCCTTTCAGCTTGCCAGGCCGTGCTGTGTGGGCCGGCATCCGGACAGGCTCGAAAGCCTGTCCCACATGCAGCCTTGCCTGAGAAGCTGAAACCCCGGCCGCCTGTCTGGGCGGCCGACGCCGCAGATGCGAGGGCGCTCTCCCGGAAAAGAAGCGGCCGCCCAGAACGAGACAGCCGGCCTCCTTCAGCGTCGCAGGCCCGAGACATCACCCGTTCTCGTCAAGGCATCAGATGAGTCCACCAATGTCCTGGGACACACCCAGTCTCCCCGGCCAAATTGCCTTGCCACGAAAAAGCGGCTATCCTTATAGAGGCATTGCAAGCCGAAAACTGCCCCAACGAAGCCGGCCCCAAAGGCCGGCTTTTCTCTACTCAGCCACCATGCCCAAACGTACCGATATCCATTCCATCCTGGTCCTTGGCGCCGGCCCCATCGTCATCGGCCAGGCCTGCGAGTTCGATTACAGCGGTTCGCAGGCGGTGAAAGCGCTGAAACGAGAAGGCTACCGGATTGTGCTGGTCAACAGCAACCCCGCCACCATCATGACCGATCCCGAGCTCGCCGACGCCACCTACGTTGAACCCCTGACTCCGGAGATCGTAAGCCAGATCATCGCCAGGGAGCGGCCCGACGCCTTGCTCCCCACCGTAGGCGGGCAGACTGCGCTGAATCTGGCCGTGTCATTGGCATCGGACGGTGTGCTGGAGCGCTATGGCATAGAGCTGATCGGCGCTTCGCTACGGGCCATGCAACTGGCCGAGGATCGACAACTCTTCAAGGAGGCTATGGAGCGGATCGGGCTCGAATGCCCCCGCTCGGGCCTCGCTACCACGCTTGAGGAAGCCCGCGCCGTGGCAGAAGCCATCGGCCGCTTCCCCCTTCTCATTCGTCCTTCTTTTACCCTCGGCGGCAGTGGCGGTGGTATGGCCGAGAACGAGGGAGACTTCGTTGAGATGGTGGAGCATGGTTTACGGCTTTCGCCCGTGGGCAGCGTGCTCATCGAGGAATCGGTCCTGGGCTGGAAGGAGTTCGAGCTAGAGGTGATGCGCGATGGCAATGACAACTTCGTGGTCGTGTGTTCCATCGAGAATCTGGATCCTATGGGGATTCATACAGGCGATAGCATCACCGTGGCCCCGGCACAGACCCTGACCGATAAGGAGTATCAGCGACTACGCGACCAGGCCAGGCGGGTCATGTCCGCGGTTGGCGTCGAGACCGGTGGCTCCAATGTGCAGTTCGCCGTGGATCCCGCCACCGGCCGCGTACTGGTGATCGAGATGAACCCGCGGGTGAGCCGCTCCTCGGCCCTGGCCTCCAAGGCCACCGGCTTCCCCATCGCCAAGATCGCAGCCTTACTGGCCGTGGGCTATACCCTGGACGAGTTGCAGAACGACATCACCCGCGAGACGGTAGCGGCCTTTGAGCCGAGCCTGGACTATGTGGTGGTCAAACTGCCCCGCTGGGCCTTCGAGAAATTCCCCGGCGTCGATCCCACGCTTGGGCCGCAGATGAAGAGCGTGGGCGAGGCCATGGCCATTGGCCGCACCTTCAAGGAGGCCTTCAACAAGGGTTTTCGCTCGCTGGAAATCGGACTCAGCGGCTGGCATGGTCATGCCCCGGCGCGCACCAGGCCGCGAGCCGAGATCGAAAAGCTCCTGCGGCTGCCCAACCGGGATCGCCTGCCGGCCGTGCACGATGCCCTCTGGCAGGAATGGCCAGAAGACGCCATCTGCCAGGCCACAGGCTTCGATCCCTGGTTTGTCCGGCAACTGGCCCAGATCGTGGCGTTGGAGAGAGAAATCCATGCCTCCGACCTCTCCACCCTCTCTCCCGGCCTGCTGCGCAAGGCCAAGCGCTATGGGCTCTCCGATTCTCGTATCGCCGAACTGTTGGGGGACGTGTCCCAAGCGACTGCTGTGCGCTCTCTGCGTACCCGCTACGGCATCCTTCCCACCTACGCGCGAGTCGATACCTGCGCGGCTGAGTTCGAGGCGTATACACCCTATCTCTACGCCACCTACGAGGAGGAGGATGAGGCTGCCCCTGCCGACACACCCAAGGTGATCATCCTCGGCGGCGGGCCGAATCGCATCGGGCAGGGCATCGAATTCGACTACTGCTGCTGCCATGCCGCCTTTGCCCTCCAGGAGATGGGCTACCAGGCCATCATGGTGAACTGCAATCCCGAGACCGTGTCCACCGACTACGACACTTCGGACCGACTCTATTTCGAACCACTCACTCTGGAAGACGTCTTGAACATCGTGGAGGTGGAGAGCGGTATACGACTGGAGGCAGGAAAGAAATTCCCCGCCAACACGAGCCTGCACGGGGTCATCGTCCAGTTTGGCGGTCAGACGCCTTTGAACCTGGCACGAGGGCTGGCACAGGCGGGCGTTCCCATCCTGGGGACTTCGCCCGACGCCATCGATCTGGCCGAAGATCGGGGGCGTTTCGGCGCGCTCCTGGCCGAACTGGATATCCCCTGTCCCGCCAACGGTATTGCCTACAACCCGGCCGAGGCCCTTGCCATTGCCCGCCAGATCGGCTACCCCGTGGTGGTACGCCCTTCCTATGTGTTGGGTGGCCGCGCCATGGCCATTGTCGACAATGAAAAGGCGCTGACCGATTACATGAACGAGGCGACTGCCGCGGCCGAAGGCCGTGCCATCCTCATCGACCAGTTCCTCGAGGATGCCTACGAAGTGGATGTAGACGCCATCTGCGACGGCGAGCAGGTCGTGATTGGGGGCGTTATGCAACACATCGAGGAGGCAGGTATCCATTCGGGAGACAGCGCTTGCGTGCTGCCGCCGTACAAAGTCTCCTACTATCACCTATCCATCATCCGCGATTACACTACACGCCTGGGCCTGGCCCTCAACGTGCGGGGGTTGATGAACGTCCAATACGCGATCAAGGACGATGTGGTCTACGTACTCGAGGTGAATCCTCGGGCCAGCCGTACCGTGCCCTTCGTCTCCAAAGCCACCGGCGTGCCCCTGGCCCGCATCGCCACCCAGGTCATGGCCGGCCGTACGCTGGCGGAGCTAGGTTGGACCGCCGAGCCCCAGGTAGACGGCTTTTTCGTCAAAGAGGCCGTGCTGCCATTCATCAAATTCCCGGAAGCAGATACCGTCCTGGGGCCGGAGATGCGTTCCACCGGTGAGGTGATGGGGCACGCGCCTCGTTTCGGCCAGGCCTTTGCCAAAGCCCAAATGGCCGCGGGCAGCACGCTTCCGCAGGCGGGGGGTGTGCTGGTTACGGTCAACGACTTCGACAAGGGCGCGGCGCTTAAGATCGCCCGCGATCTGTGGCGATTGGGCTTCGAGTTGTACGGCACGCCCGGTACCGCTCAGTTCTTGACCCGAGCCGGGTTGCCGGTGACAGTGCTGGCCAAAGCCGTGGCCGGCGAACAGGCCTATACTACCCTCGATGCCATGCGCGACGGCAAGATTCAGATGATCATCAACACACCGCTGGGGCCTGAGAGCCGCGCCGATGGCGCCAGGATTCGCCGGCTGGCCACCCGGCTGGACATCCCCCTGTTCACGACACTCTCTGCGGCGCAGGCGGCTGTGAGTGGAATTCGTATCCTCCGGGAGAAGGCCCTGCGCGTGCGGAGCCTGCAGGAGCATTACGCGGCAGGTCGACCGGCGCCGACATCTCGACAGCAAGTTCCATAGACTGCCCCCCTCAAAACGCCTTTTGCATTATTTTCGGGGTTGGGGCTACAATACGTGCCGCTGCTGACATCTGCTCCATTCCCCCCGAGCCGGCAGACTGACAGGCAGTCGTCCCCCACGAGCAGTTCCCCCACCTCATCGCCCTGCATGGAGGCTGGACATGACTCGAGATGACGTACGCTTGCGGCGCTTGCTCGAAGAGGAACGCGAGCAGCTACTGGCCGACCTGGCCTACTTCTCGCAGGTCGAATACATCGACATCAGCGCAGGCAATCATCTGGCAGACAATGCCACGGCCGCTTTTGACCAGGCCAGCGATCAGGCATTGCTTCGCAGTATTCGCCGCCGCCTGGCGCGCATCGAGCGAGCGCTCGCCAAGATGGAAAACGGCGCTTACGGCTATTGCGAAGGCTGCGGCGACCCCATCGACTTTGCCCGACTCAAGGCCCTACCCGACGCCCGTTTCTGCCTGGCCTGCCAGCGACGGCGTGAGATGATCGGCAACGGTTCCCTGGGCCCTCGCGCCTACGAACAGGGACAACTCCCTCTCCGATAAGGTTCTCGTCCTTTGACTAATCGCATTCGACTTGGCATCCTGGTACTTCTTATCGGTGCTGCCATACTGGCAGCAGACCGTTTGACCAAGCTCTGGGTGCTAAACAACCTGGCTCTGTACGAAGACAGGGCTCTTATTCCTGCCCTCTACCCATACCTGCGCGTCTTCCACACCAACAACACAGGTGTTGCGTTTGGCCTCTTTCGCGGCGGCGGCTCCCTGTTTGCCGTCGTCAATGTGGCCGCCATCCTGGCCATCGTCTACTATGCCTTTCGCCAGCACCACGTGTCGCTGTTGACTCTCATCAGCCTGGGACTGGTGCTGGGTGGTGCTGCCGGCAACCTCGTCGACCGGGTCTTGTACGGCCACGTTATCGACTTCATCGACGTGCGCTATTCCGATTCGGTCTACTGGCCCACGTTCAACATTGCCGATTCGGCCGTTGTCGTCGGCGTCCTCCTGCTGTTATTGACCGTGTATCTGGAAGAGCGGGCGGCCGGTCGGGAGGCAGAAGAAGACCCGGCTACCGTGGAAAACCAGCCCCTGCCGGACCACCAGGGCTGATGTCCCCTTCGCCCCGCTAGCAGTCCCCGGCGTCGCGTATCCGCGGCGCTTTTTTCTTCAGGCTCCATGCTAGAACTGACCGCCATCAACGGCGGGGAACGCCTGGATCGCTTCCTCAGCAACCATCTGCCGGACCACTCGCGAGCCGAGATTCAACGCTGGATCAAGGAAGGCGATGTGTTGGTCAACGGCAAGATGTGCCGCAGCAGCTATCGCCTGCATCCGGGAGATCGCATCAGTATCGACGTTCCCATCCCTGCCCCCAGCCCGCTTGAGCCTGAGGCCATTCCCCTCACGATCCTCTATGAGGATGCAGACATGCTGGCCGTGGACAAACCCGCCGGCATGGTAGTGCATCCTGCCCCCGGCCATGAGCGGGGCACCCTGGTACATGCCGTCCTCCACCACTGCCCCGACCTGCAGGGGGTGGGCGGTGTACGGCGTCCGGGCATCGTCCATCGGCTGGACAAAGACACATCGGGCCTCATCCTCGTGGCCAAACACGATCGCGCCCATCGCTACTTGCAGGCGCAGTTCAAAGCCCGAACCGTGGAGAAAACCTACCTGGCTCTGGTCCTCGGCCACATCGAAGCGCCCAAGGGTCGTATCGAAGCGCCACTCGGCCGCCATCCCCGGCATCGCAAGAAAATGGCCGTCACGTCATCCGAGAAAGGGCGTCAGGCCATTACCGAATTCGAGATCCTCGGCTATTATGGCCCCACCACCTTCATCGCCGCCCATCCCCTCACCGGCCGCACCCATCAAATCCGGGTGCACATGGCCTCTATCGGCCATCCTCTTGTAGGCGACACCGTCTACGGCCCGCGGCGCGATAGCTATCGTCTCGGCCGGCACTTCCTTCACGCCCACCGCCTCTGCGTCGACCGCCCGGCCGATGGTGCGCGGCTCGAACTCGTCAGCCCCCTGCCACCCGATCTGGAGGCATTGCTCCACCAACTCGCCCCCGTCCCACAGTGACATGCCCTGGATTCAGCAGATCCCCATTTCCGAAGCCACCGGTCTCCTGAAGCGAGAATTCGACAAGGCCATCCGCCGCGCGGGCCGCGTCTGGCACATCGTCCACATCATGAGCCTGAACCCGCGTGTGCTCAAAGCCAGCATGGAGCTCTACGGCGCCATCATGCATCAATCATCGCCCCTGAGCCGGATGCAACGGGAACTCCTGGCAACGGTGGTGGCCGTTACCAACCATTGCTATTACTGAACCCAGGCTCACGCACACGATCTCCGGGCCGAGATCGAAGACATCTTTGCCGATGCAGCAGAGGCCGATGCTTTCGTCCACAGCGTTGTACGCGACTGGCGGCAGGCCGCCCTTGCGCCTGCCGATCGCGCCCTGTGCGAATATGCGGTGAAGCTGACCACCGAACAACACGCCATGTCCGCCGCCGACCTGGATCGCCTCCGCGCCCACGGCTTCGACGACAGGGCCATCCACGACGCCACCCAGGTCATCGCCTATTTCAACTACATCACCCGCATCGCCGACGCCCTCGGTGTAGAACCCGAAACCTTCATCCACCCACCCTGGGGCAGTCAGGCCTGACGGCCATCCGGCCGCCTGCGACATCTCGCCCGTCCATCTTACAAAACTTTCACGTTTGGCAGAGACCCACGTTCATCGAGAATTCATCTTACCGTGCTATGCTTGGTCTACCTGCGGGAGCAGTTCTGAAGCAGAGGTGGCCGAAAAATCACCAGGGGAGACTGCTCCGGTCTGCTCCCGCAATCGCCTTGTCTTCACACGTGCGCCGCTACGGCCGGCGCTTTCTTACTATCTGGCAAAAAATCGATGCGATAGACTTACTCGCGACCCGGTGGTAGCCCACCCCCTCATTCCGTGACCCTGGCCTCATCTCACCCCCGCGCGGAAAGAACAACATGCCCAGACGAATCCTTCTCTTCCTCCCCGTCGTTGCCCTGCTCCTCCTGCTACCCCTGACATCCCAGGCTCTCGATACCCCGCCGGCTGCGCCTACACCCTCGTCCCCGGCAGCCGAACCGGCCGTAATCCACCGGCTCTCGCCGTCGGCCGGGAATCCGGGATTCTATATCGGCAACGGCCGCGGTCGCACGCCCCTCTCTCCTACCACCTACCACGCGGTTGGCTCCTTCACATTTTGGGCCTGGGCCGAGTTGGAGCCGGCGCAAGATGTCTACCATTGGGATGCGCTAGACGGCTGGATTCAGCATCAGATCGATGCCGGTTACCAATCTGTGGGGCTGGCGTTCTACACCTACATCGGTCGCTATGTCCCCTGCCCGCAGCAGGGCGTCGACTCCACCCCGGCCTGGGTGCTGGCCGGCGCCGACGGTGTGCGCGGCACCTCGGACGATCCCGTCATCATCGCTGCCGAGCCCGACAAACGGGACGGGCCCGGCTGTACCAACTTCGGCGGCGACTGGTACCTGCTCAACTACGAACACCCCTTCTATCGCCAGAATTACCAGGCCTTCATCCAGGCCCTGGCTTCTCATCTGCTGAACGGCCCCTTCCGGGACAATATCGGCTGGATCGCCATGGGCACGGGCAAGGATGGCGAAAACCGCGCTGCCGACAATCGTTCCTGGGTTGCCCAGGACGAAAACCACCTCCTCTCCCAGGGCCTGACTGTGGACGACTGGCTGGCCTACGTGACCGAGGTCATGGAAACCCATCGTACGGCCTTCTACGACAACTTCGGCACACCCATCGTCCCCGTCCTCACCCAAAACGCCCCCTTCTACATCAGCGTCATCAGCCGGCGTTCCATTGCCGACTACGCCGCCGCGCGCGGCATCGGCGTCTCCGTCAACGGCATGACCTCCGATTTCCAGGGCACCGAACTCTGCGACAATCCCAACCCCAGCCAGCACTGCACGGGCATGTATGACCAGGCCCGGCAATACTACAAGAACATCCCCATCATGTTCGAAAGCTACAAGTACATGATGGCGACGCCCAACGAATTCTACTGGTCCATGGCCCGTGCCCTGGATATGAAGGCCGACTACATGCGCCTCTCCGCCTTCTGGGATGCCGAAACCACCCAGCCCGACAATCTTACCACGGCCGAATGGGCGGCCCAGTACTTCGGCCGCGGCTTCGAAAGCGGACAGACTCCGCCCCCCAGCATCTGGTCCCGCATGCGCGAACACCGCGACCCCTGTCCCCTCTCCTACGTCAAACCTCCGCCCGAATGCAACTGGTGGCCTACCAACGGCAACTACGAATTCTACCTCACTCAGCTTCATCTGCCGGATCAGGGCGGCGTCACCATCCCCGTCACCGACAACGACAGCACGCGCGTCACCGGTTGGGACTACCCTGGCTCCACCGTGGTCGACAAGCCCTGGCACTACAACACATCGCCCTACGACCAGAAACTGCGCGACGCAGGTCTCTTTCACCTGCTGCCCGAATTCGGCGTTCAGATCGAGGTCGATCCGGGCTTCGTTGCCCGCCGCAGCGACCAGGCCTCGGGCAACTTCGCCTTCTATTTCGCGGCCGACGACCGCTATCTTGCCCAGCCCCTGCCCGGCCATGCCCACGAAGTCCGCATCACCATCACCTACCTTGATACAGGCAACGACCAGTGGAAGCTCATCTACGACGCCACCTCCGGACCCAAAGCCGCCACACTGTATGCCATCCAGAACTGGGACACGCGAACCGGCCTGGCCCTGGACCCCGGTCTGCCGACGTCCGGCGTAGTGCCCGATCCCAAGCCCGACTACGTGCAGAAGACCAACACAGGCACCTGGAAGGTGGCCACCTTCTACATCACCGATGGCTACTTCGGCAATCGCCTGCCCGGCGGCGCCGACTTCTACGTGGACAGCCGCAGCGCCGCCGGCAG
>RFJM01000027.1 GCA_003694905.1 Caldilineae bacterium | reverse complement strand
TGCACGATCTGCGCAAGGCGCGACGGGAGCTGACTTCTGCCGACGGCAGCGGCCTCGACATGGTGGTTCTGGGGAGCCCACACTTCTCGCTGGCCGAGTTTCGCCAGTTAGCAGGGTTGCTCAAAGGCCGGCGCAAACATCCCCGAGTCGAATTCCTTGTCACTTCCAGTCGGGCTATGACCATGCTGGCGGAACAAAGCGGCTACCTGGCACCTCTGCGGGACTTCGGCGGGCGGGTAACGGTGGATACCTGCATCCTCGCCACCCCTATGCTTCCACCTCACATCAAGATACTGATGACCAACTCGGCCAAATACGCCTACTACGCGCCGGGCCTGCTGAACACCCAGGTCGTCTTTGGTTCGCTGGAAGACTGTGTGCGCTCGGCCGAGGCCGGACACGTTATTCGGGACGAGTCGCTATGGCAGTGATAACGTTTCAGGGTACGCTCATCGCCGGTAGCGGTGGCGGCGGCGAACTCCTGGTCAGCAACGAGCCCCTCTCTTTCTGGGGCGGTTATGACCATGGTAGCGGGGAGATCATCGATCGCCGCCATCCTCTCTCGGGCACGTGCGCGGCGGGTAAGGTGTTGGCCGTACCCTTTACACGCGGGTCTTCCACAACCACGGCGGTGCTACTGGAGGCCATTCGCAACGGCACCGCACCCGCGGCTCTGATCACCACGGGGGTGGACTCCTTCTTTGCTCTGGCCTCCATCGTGGCCGATGAGATGTACGGCACCCCTCTCACCGTGCTGGCCCTCGCACCGGAGGACTTCGCACGGCTGCGCGGGGGCGCGCAGGTCCGGATCGGAGAGGATGGGCGGTTGGAGATGAGGTGGGAGGAAGAAGCCGGCTGAGGCCCCGGCAATTCCGTGGGGCCGTGTTTCAAGGCGGGAAATAGCCGGAGGCCGCGCCTGCCGGGGACGACGCCCCCCGCCCGCGCCGCAGTCCGGCAGACCAGGCCGGAATGTCTGTCCACAGGGAGGGCCGTGTCTAAGGCTTGCGGTAGGAGCCTGCACAGACGCACCAGGGCACAAGAGCTCATCGTCTCTCTTCGTCCTCATCTTCTAACTCCGGTATAATGCCGGGGCACGTTGCCTGTTGATCCTGCCCCAGTATGCCATCACGTCCTTCTATTGTGATTCCCTCCGACCCACTCCGCCAACGACTCCGACGACACGGGCCTGCCCTCCTTTTTCTACTGGCACTTGCCCTATATCTGGCCCTGACCCTCTACCAGATCGAACTGCCCGGCCCGAATTATGACGAGGCCGTCGAGGCCAAGCCGGCGATCCAGTGGCTGCGGGGGTTACCCGTCGAAGCCCATCGCGACGCAGTGGTGCACCTCTTGGGCCGGCCGTTGCCCCTCATGGTCGTGGATTATGTAGGCGCGCTCAATACCTATGTCTTGCTCCTCTTTTTCAAGCTGGGCGGCATCGGTGTGGCAAGCATGAGACTATGGCCCATCCTGGTGGGAGCGGTCATCCTCTGGCTTACCTACAGGCTGGCCGCGGAATGGCTGGGAATGGGCGCTGCCTTGCTGGCCGCGTTTCTACTGGCGGTCCAGCCCTCCTTCGTCTTCTTTTCCCGCCAGGGCATCTACGTCACCAACACAACCATCGCCTTCAGCCTTGCGATCCTGCTCCTCCTCTTGCGGCTGGTCCATCGCGGGCGCATGCGTGCCTGGTATGGGAGTTGGTTTCTGGCCGGGTTGGGGCTGTGGGCGAAGTTCATCATGCTCTGGCCTCTGGCGGCGACGGCCATTCTGTCGCCGGTGGTCTGGTGGCGTAGGCGGCTCTTTGGCCTGGATGTCGCCGACGACTTTCACCCGCGCCGTCTGCTGCATCCCCGCGCCTTGTTGGCAGCCCTCGCCGCCTTCCTGGTGGGGCTCAGCCCCTTCCTGCTCTTCAACCTCAAGACCGGAGCTACCTTTTCCCATTTCCTGGGAACTCTGGACCGCTCGTACTATGGCGTCCAGAACACCGATTATCTGCACAACTTGCAGATCCGCTGGCAGCAGATCGGCGACTTCCTCAAAGGCAACCATTTCTGGTATCTGGGCGGCAATTTCGTCGACAGACTTGCCTGGCCCGCGTGGCTGTTCAGCTTCGTTCTGCTGAATCTCATGCCGGCCGTCTCGCGAGGAGAGAAGTCCACACAGATCGCGGCCCGCCGCGGCCTTCTGTTCTATGTTTTCTTTCTGCTCCTTCTCTTGCAGACACCCCTCACGCCCACCGCGCTGTGGTACACCCACCTGGCTCTGTTCTCACCCGTGCTCGCGTTGGCCACGGCAGCCGGTTGGGCTCTGCTCTGCGACAGGTTGCCGCGCCGGCTCGGTCTAAGCCTCATGATAGCCCTGGGCCTGGCTCTCGTGTCCGGCGGTCTGCAGACCGACCTTCAGTACCACCGCGCTCTGGCAGCCAGCGGCGGCTATGCCGACCACTCCGACGCCATCTATCGACTGGGGGAAACTTTGCTGGATGAGGGTATCTATAGCCCCTATGCCCTGGATTGGGGGTTCGAGGCACCGCTCATCCTTGTCACTCGGGGCGAGGTTAATCCCATCGAGATCTTCGGATACGAGCGATTCGATGCTCCCGATCCGGGTTTCGCGGATCGTTTGCGCCCCCTCCTGCAAGATCCCGGCAGCATCTTTCTGCTGCACGCACCCGACCGGACCAACTTCGGTGGGCGGCGAGAGGCGCTACAGGCTTTGGCAGAGGACCTGGGCGTGCGCCTGCAGACCGTGGCCGTGGTCTACGAACGCTCCGGCGCACCCCACACAGAGATCCTGCGACCCGCGGCGCCGCAGTGAAAGTCTGCCGCGAGAAACGCCAACGACTCAGCTCCTCAACGTGACCAGGGTTTCTTGAGACCGAAGGGACCGCGGCCTTGCCGTGCCTGCTGCATGATCTCTACGGTGACGACCTGTTCATTCTGTTGCCGGCAGTAGCTTTCCACACCTCGCCGGACTCGGCCGCGCACGAAGGCGGGGATGACTTCCAGCAGCCGAAGCGCTTCGGGAGTCCATACCAGCTCAGCATCTGCCTCAATGCCGTAGGTGATGGAGCCGTTCGCAGCGATCGGCCTGCCACCGTGCGCGCCCGGTGTGTACTCGCACCAGGGATCTTCGGCCATGACATCCCCGCGTACCCCGTAAGCTCGCGCCCGGCAACCGCCGCACAGCAAACGGAATTCGCAGGCACCGCAGCGGTCGGCCATGGCCTGGCGCTGCCGGATCTGGCGGAAAAGGTCGGAGTCGTACCAGATGTCCGCCAGAGATTGCCCCCGCAGGTTGCCGCCGTAGAGGGGAAGGTAGGGGCAAGGAGTCACATCGCCGTTGGGGCGAATGCCCAGATAGTGCATGCCGGCAGGACACCCGCCGGCGCCCTGATCAAAAGCGCGCAGGTAGGGGGATTCGGGGTTCTCTTCCCAGAGGACGCGCTGGTAATGGGGAGCACATTTGGCAGACAGGAGCAGACGGCCGGCGTACTGTTTCTGCCAGGCATGGATATCCCGGAGCAGGGATTCGTACTCGGCCGGAGTGATATCGCTGGTAAAGGTCTGGCCACGGCCGGTGGGTACCAGAAAATACAGGTTGTAGGTACGGGCGCCCGAATCCGCGGCAAAGGCGACCAGATCGGCGAGTTCGGCCAGGTTTGCCCGACTGACGGTGGTCTGCAGTACGAAGGGGAATCCCTCCTCGCTTAGGTTTTGGATGCTGGCAACCGTCGCCTGCCAGGCACCCGGCCGGCCCCGAAACGAATCGTGTACCTCCGGCCGCAGCGAATCCAGGCTGAGGGCCACGCCCTGCACCCCGGCCTCCCGCAGTTGGGCCAGCCGCTCCGCGGTGAGCCGGATGCCATTGGTACCCACGACAACGGTAAATCCGGCCTCGTGGCCTGCGCGGGTCAGCTCGTAGATATCCTTGCGCAACAGCGGTTCTCCGCCGGTGAAGATGAGCAGGGCGCCGGGAGCCAGCGAACGCAGTTGGGCGAGTACCTCCAGGCATTCCACCGTCGAGAGCTCGTCGCTTCGGTCGGCATAAGGGCCCGCGTTGAGATAGCAGTGCCGGCAGTGTTCGTTACACAGCCGCGTCAGATTCCAGGAGATGATGGAGGGCCGCGGGGCAGGATCGGAAGTACGGGGCTCTTCGAAGCGCAGGGGCTGGGCGATCTGGTTCATGAGCTGATTCCATCCAAAAACTTTGTACCGGCACCTCCTGACCGGCGCTCGCTGTCGGCGATGAAGGTGACCATAGATTGCGCCTTCGGTTCGTCGCCTGGGCCTGGTCAGTCCGTTTGCAGCAAGCGTGCGGCCAGTGTCCAGAGCAGGGCCACCGAGGTTACAGCCAGGGCCAGGCTATCGACCAGGATTTCGGTCTGCGACCACATGGCCTTCTCGTTCATGGCCAGACGTACGGCCTGATGCAGGGGGGCATACGGGATCAGATGGGCCAGAGCGTTTAGGAGCCCTTCGGCCGGGCCGATGGGCCTGAACACCCCGCCCAGGAACAGCAAGGCAAAGACGGTGATCACGGCGTACAGGATGACCTCGCGGCGTCCACCCGGCAGCAACGTGACCGCAAGGCTGATGGTGTTGGAACAGATAAGTGTCGTGGCCAGGGCTACCACGAGGATGAGCGCGGTGCCGGGGGATGAACCGAAGAAGACGGCGAGTAGCCCCACGATCGGCAACGTCTGTAGCAGATCCGTTATCACGGCCGCGGCAAAGCGGTCGAGGACGATCCTCTGCGCCGACAGCGGTGTCAGCGCCAGACGCGCCAGCAGGCCGCTACGCCGGTCTCGCACCCACAACAATCCCAGGTCCACAACGCTCATGAAAGCGATAAGCAGTACGATAACCGAGGCGGCGATGTGGTGCGGTGCCCTGCCCGCGAGCATGATCATTACCGTCAGGCCGGGGTAGAGCAGTTTCACCACCAGGGGCACGAGGGCGCGACGCGTCTGCAGGAGTTCGATCTGCCGAAGAGACAGGGGTCTGCTCATCAT